>CAZQML010000138.1:0-2591 GCA_964594245.1 uncultured Dehalococcoidales bacterium
GCCGAGCATCGGGTTGAACTGCTCGAGGGCATGGACGCGCTCTCTCACGCGTCGATAGGGCAGGTCGAGCCTCTTTGCGAGCGACGTCAGTTCCTCCTCATCGTGCGGCAGTGGCAGGAACTCGTGAATCGGCGGGTCGAGCAGACGCACGGTGACCGGCAGGCCCTCCATCACCTGAAAGATTTCCAGGAAGTCCGACTTCTGGAATGGCAGCAGATGCGTGAGCGACTCCGTGCGTTCGCCCTTCTCCTGCGCCAGGATGGCTCTGCGGAAGTGGTCGATGCGGTCCTGTTGGAAGAACATGTGCTCCGTGCGGCAGAGGCCGATGCCTTCCGCGCCGAACTGGCGCGCGACCTTCGAGTCGGCCGCCGTGTCGGCGTTCGTCATGACGCCCATCTCTTTGACGAGGTCGGACCAGAGCATGAGTTCCTCGAACTCGCTGCTGAGTTGGGGCCGCACGGTCGGAAGTCTGCCGATGATAACCTCGCCGGTAGTGCCGTCCAGGGTTATCCAGTCACCCTCTGTGACGATGCGCTTGCCTACGATGAACTCGTCCTTGTCCTCGTGGATGTCTATCGTGGAGGCGCCGACGACGCAGCACTTGCCCATGCCGCGCGCGACGACTGCCGCGTGGGAGGTGATGCCGCCGCGAGTTGTCAGGATGCCGACCGCCGCATTGATGCCGCGGATGTCATCGGCGGAGGTCTCCGAGCGGACGAGTATGTACTCGCCGTTGTCCTTCGCCTGCGACTCGACGAGATCGTCGGGGTTGAAGACAACCTTGCCGGAGGCGGCGCCGGGAGAGGCAGGAAGCCCGTGTGCCACGACCTCGCGCTTCGCAGAAGGGTCGATAATGGGGTGCAGCACCTGCTCGAGTTGCTGCGGCGTGATGCGTAGGAAGGCGTCTGTGGCTGCCATGACGCGCTCACGCGTCATGTCGGTGGCTACCTTGATGGATGCCTGTGCAGCGCGCTTGCCGGCCCGGGTCTGGAGTATCCAGAGCTTGCCGTTCTGAATGGTGAACTCGATATCCTGGATGTCCTTGAAGTGCCTCTCCAGCTTGCGGGCAATGCTCTCCAGCTCAGTGTAGTTGTTGGGCATCAACTCCTGCATCTCCTGGACGGGTCGTGGTGTGGCCGTGCCGGCGACGATGTCCTCGCCTTGTGCGTTGACCAGGAACTCCCCGGTGAGCGACTTCGCGCCGGTCGACGGGTCGCGGGAGAAGGCAACGCCAGTGCCGCAGTCCTCGCCCATGTTGCCGAAAACCATCGTCTGAATTGTGACGGCGGTGCCGAGGTCATGCGGTATCTCGTTCATCTCGCGGTATGCGATGGCGCGGGGGTTGTTCCACGAGTTGAACACGGCCTCGATGGCCGTCCAGAGCTGCTCGCGCGGGTCGAGTGGGAATTCCTTGCCCGAGAACTTCTTCACCTCGTCCCGGAGCATCTGCGTCAGAATCGGCAGGTCCTCCGCCGGGAGCTCGCTATCGAGCTGGACCTCACGCTCTCGCTTGAGCTGGTTCTCGACAGTATTGAGTGCGGCATCGGGCACGCCGAGGACGACGTTGCTGTACATCTTGATGACGCGTCGGAAGCTGTCCCAGGCGAAGCGAGGGTTGTTCGTCTTCTTGGCGAGCGCGCGGACGGCGTCCTCATTCAGACCGAGGTTGAGGATGCTGTCCATCATGCCCGGCATCGAGATGCGTGCGCCGGAGCGCACGGAGACGAGGAGCGGGTTTTCGCCGTCGCCAATCTTCGTCCCGGACCCATCTTCGAGCTTCGCCAGCGCCGCTTCCACCTGGTCTCGGAGCCCCTCCGGCAGAGTTTTGTCGTTCTCAAGGTAGTGGTTACAGGCATCGGAAATGATGGTGAAGCCGGGAGGCACCGGCACGCCCATGCGCGCCATCTCAGCCAGGTTCGCACCTTTCCCTCCGAGCAGGTCCTTGAGGTCTGCTCTTCCCTCAGCCGTACCGTTGCCAAACGAGTAGACGTACTTTGGCGCCATCTGTCCTCCTGAAGGGCCCCGGAGGCCCCGGTTTCGCAGTAGTGTGTCCTTCTCTCAACGCCAGGATAGTAGCTCCCGCCTTTTGTGAGAGGGGGACGCGCCCTGATATGCGTGAGGCCCCGCTCTCGACGGGGCAGGGCCCCGCAGGCCCACTCTGGTGTTTCTACCTGCAGGCTGAGCCACTCACGGCGCAGGAACATGATAGTCGTGCTCGTATACGTATGTCAAGCTGGGCGGTTGTGTAGCTGCAGCTTCGGGAGAGCGCCTCGACGAGGGCGACGAGACTGGTTGGCCGGGAGTGGCTAGTCGCAGCGGGGGCATACAGTGGCACCCTGCGCCAGGCGGTCGCTTGCTTTCGTCCCTATCGGCTTGAGAGGATTCGCCTCCTCTGCTTCGACGACGGCGCCGACCTCCGACATGTCCTACTCCGCCTCATCCTGTTCTACCGCAGCCTGTTCCTCTTCAGGGGCAGCCGTGTCTGCACTGTCGCCGCCAGAGAAATACCAGAGTATGGCGCCGATGGCGATGATGGGCAGGACAATGGCCAGCACCATGATGATTCGCAGCGTACGCGAGTAGTGAAAAGC
>CAZQML010000139.1:0-15564 GCA_964594245.1 uncultured Dehalococcoidales bacterium
GCTGACAGACATGCAGGCATGTCTGATGTCAGGCTGCGGGAGAATAATCCGCAAGCCGCGAACATACGCCGGCAGCCCAGATAGGGCTGCCGGCGCAGGCTAGTCGTTCCGTCAGTCCTACGACCGGACGAGGTCGAATCCCTTGTCGAGGGCGACCTTGTTGCGCTCAAGCGCGGGGCCCTTAAACCGGTCCGCAAGCACTTCGACCATGGCTTCCCGGTCAAGCGGCACAACGTCCGCCCCGAGGAGAGCCCCGAGCATGATTATGTTTGTGTAGATCGGGTCCCCGAGGCTCAGTGCCGCGTCGGTTGCATGCACGAGCATGGTCTTCGCGGAATACTTCTCGAGCGCACCGAAAAGGTCGCCGAGTTCAGGATACGTGGCCTTGCCGCTGCTCACGTCCGGTGGATACACGGGTCTGGAGTTGGCTATGACCACGGTCTTCGGACTACCGAGGTCGGCGAGGAGCCGGAGGGCTTCCACAGGCTCGAGCGTCAGGATGATGTCGGCGTGGCCCCTGGGAATAAGTGGGCCGTAGGAGCGGTCCTTCGAGATTCTGACGTGGCTTGCCACGGGCCCGCCTCTCTGCGATACGCCGTAGGTATCACCGACGCTGGCGACATAGCCCTTGGCGACGAGTGCTCGCCCCACGAGGAGGGACATGAGCACATTGCCCTGACCTCCGACCCCGCCGATGATCAGGTTCAGGGGCTCTTTGGCTAGCTCTTTCATGCTGCCTCCCTCTCGATGGCCTTCTGCGGACAGATGTTTGAACACAGCCCGCAGCCGGTGCATATCGCTTCGTCGATCTTGGCTCTGCCTGTCTCCTGGTCCCAGATGAGTCCAGGACAACCAAACACGCGGATGCAAAGCCTGTTGCAGCCGCACGCGTCTCCTGCACAGATGTCGGGATTCACGCGCATCGTGTAAGGCCGACTCTTGTCACGCCTCGCTCTCACGAGTTCGCAGACTCTCCTCATGATGAGTACGCGCGCTCCCCCTC
Source organism: uncultured Dehalococcoidales bacterium (assembly GCA_964594245.1). Classification (GTDB taxonomy): domain Bacteria; phylum Chloroflexota; class Dehalococcoidia; order GIF9; family AB-539-J10; genus SKVJ01. The sequence goes on from CAZQML010000139.1 coordinate 1,004, forward strand.
CTTCGTCCGCCATCAGGTCTAGCAGCGTACTGGTAGTCCCCTCGATGTCGAACGGGTCGCAGACCTCTACTCTGGCGCCGACGGCGCGGCAGATTGCCTCCATGTCGACGACTGGCGCGGCGTCTCCCGTAGCGGCACGGCCAACGCCGGGATGAGGCTGGAAGCCCGTCATGGCCGTGGCCGAGTTGTCGACGATAACGAATATGAAGTTGGCCCGGTTGTACACGCCGTTGACCATTGCAGGAATACAGGCGTGATAGAAGGTAGAGTCACCCGCGAGTGCCAGCACAGGTTGGTCGAAACCGAATTCCCTCAGGTTCCCCAGGCCGTTGGCGACACCTATGCCGGCGCCCATGCAGTGCATGGTGCGCTCCTGGAAGAAGCCGGCCCCGATGAAACCCAGTGAATAGCATCCGATGTCGCCTGCAACGAGTCCGTGCCGCCCGTCAATAGTGAGGGCGTTCTTGATTGCCCAGTATGTGCCGCGGTGTGGACATCCCGGACAGAGGTTGATGGCCCTGGGAGGCACCATCTTGGCTGCCGTGCTGAGTCCCTCGTCGTAGGCGGCGGTCCGCCCTGCACTGCTGTACTCAATCTTGAGTATCCCTGCCATTGTGGAGGCCATCATGTCAGTGCTCACGGCTCCCCAGGAGGGGATATGGCCGGAGCGCTTGCCGAGGAACGTAATCGGCTTGAGGTCGGCCCATTGGCTGGCCGCAAGCTCCATGACATTCCCCTCAGTGAACGCATCAATCTCCTCGGCAAAGAGGATGGTCTGCGCTCGCTCCAAATACTTGCGGACGAGCTTCTCGGGAAGCGGCCACGTGGTGCCCAGCTTGAGGACGCCGACTCTGTCCTCTGCACCGAGCATAATTACGGCTTCTTTGCAGTACAGGCTGCAGACCCCTGATGTGATTACGAGGAGTTCCGGTCTCTCGGGGCCAACGTACTCGTTGAACTCCGAGTCCTCGAACACAGGCACGATCTTCTTCAGCCGCTCGTGCAGCTTGTGGTGTAGGATACCGAAAGGACCGGCAGTGAACTGGCTCTTGGTCGGACTGCACATGTTCCACACGTCAGGGAAATAGGCGGTCTTCCCTTCCTTCGGTATGTCGCCGAGAACAACCTTTCCCCTTGTGTGTGCGAGACGAGTCGTCTCGCGCACGAAGCACGCGTTGTCCACGATGCGCGATACCTCGAAGGCCCACCTCGTCATGTCTTTGGCTTCCTGGGCCGTGCATGGCTCCAGGAGAGGCATGTCCATCCACTTGCATATCCAGCGAGAGTCTTCTTCGTTGGAACTGGAGATCGCAGAGGGATCATCCCCTGTTACGAGTACCAGCCCGCCGCTGCCGCTGCCTGTCATTCCCAAGTTGACGAGGAAGTCGGAAGCCACGTTGACCCCGTTCTGCTTCATGGCCGACAGAGCGGGGATACCCGCGAAAGAGGCCCCGGCGGCAGCCTCGACTGCCACCATCTCATTGACGGACCACTCGGCGTGGAAGTTCAGGTTCTTGGCGACTGCGGCAAGGACGGACAGGACCTCAGAGGACGGCGTGCCCGGATACTGGGCCGTGAACCCGAGCCCAGCTTCAATCGCCCCTCTGGCAATCGCCTCGTTCCCCATCAGCAGTTGTGTGGTTCCAGGGGCATCGACATCAATACCCTCCATATTTCTCCTCCTTCAATATGCGGCAGTTGGGCATCTGGATGGACTTCGCACTCATGCCTCGACAAGCAGTGCATCGACGATAGGACGGGGCATGCCCAGGTACAGAAGGTTGTTCCTATCGCCCGTCGTTTCAATAATGTTTCGCACCGCCCTCCTCTTCTTGTCCCGGGAGGCCTTCTTCTCGGCCGCGAGGTTCTCATCCGGGAGCGGCTGACGCTCGATTGCCCCTCCGTCGCAAGCCGCCTTGAATGCGCGCATCCCTGCCTCAGAGCGGACAAGTACTGTGTTCCAATCCTGGAACTTGGCGCGGCCCGAACCGACCGAGATATCGGCAAGCTCACCGGTGTAGTCCCAACAGTAGCTGCACGCCTTGTTGGCCGCCTGCCTGTCTTCGCCGGGCTCGAGCCATTTCTTCGTGGCGCAGAACTCGGATATCAGCAAGCGCACGTTCTCAATGCTGGCCCTCTTGTCGGACGGGCCAATCGTGCGCTTTCTCAGTGATGCTACCTGGCAGGGCAGGCACACCATGCCCAGGCTTTCGCTGCTCTCCTTGGGAATACTGTTGAAACCTGCCAGTACACGGGCCGTGCGATGTGCCGTGGCCAAGTGTGTGACGACCTCGTCCTTGCTTCGTGCAAGGACGGGCACTGGAGTCTCGTGGCCCCTCAGTGCCAAAATGGGGTTTCTTGAGAGCAGACCCTCCGGCTCGTCCGACGATATTCTCGTAGTGACAACTGCGTCGATGATGCCCGCGCCGAGGGTTGCTGCAAGGAGCGCTGCAACCACGCCTCCTCCACCGGTGGCTTCCCTGACCGTTGGCTCTACTGCCCTCGCCAGGTAGGCCCCCTTGACGATGCCGATTTCGTCGGAGCTGAACGGTTGCCCGAACACGCCCTGGCTCAAGGCATCCAGGTCTGTGTACGTTCTGGGGCAGTTGCGGTAGCAGCTCCCATCGACGAGGGTGCAGCAATCCAGTTGTACTGTCTTCCCTCTGTACTGTCCCAAGTAGGGACACCCTCCGGCGCAGCCCCCGCAGAGCGGGCACAGACCCCTGTCTATGACCTCGTTCGCGAGTCTCAGTGAGGCATAGTCCTGTTTCTCCACATGATCCTCCTTTCTTGCCACGGGAGAGCCGACACATCGAAGGCTGGCCCGTCGCACAGGCCCCCGTTGCTGCGGCTCGGTTCTCTCCGTGCTCTGTTCTCTCTGGCCCGGGTCAGTCGGCCTTTCTTGAGGCACCCGAACCGCGTTCGCACCTGGCTGTAGTCCCACAGTCCAGTCGCTGCTTCAACCGTTGCGCGCACGCCAGCGTGCCGCCGCCAGGCATCAACACAAATCCCACGGGTACCCTATCGGGCAAGGCCGGCACTTTGTCACGTCTCCGACCGCTCAAGAGTCTGTCAGGGAGCCATTCGGAGTCCATCGTCCGGCGGCCTTGCGGTGTGTGGTTGTCTCCTGACGGCATCCTGATTGTGGTGTTGGACGGCACGGGCATTTCGTCGTTTCGCGACCCGGGATGAGGTTGGTGGTGGTCCTGCCGGGGCCACATGATGAGGGCAAACCTCGGGTGCGCTCGAGCACTCAGGGTACCTACGCACCCTCGAAATGTCAATAGCTCGACCATGCGGTGCCGCCATACAGGACCGAGCCTGGCAGGTCCCGACCCTCTCTCGGCAGGCGTTCGAGTCTGCGGGCTGGAGAGACCGTTGCGAGGTGTCGTCGGAGCGACCAGACATACCATTGCCAGCGAACTGCCTTCCGGCCCATCTCGCAAGAGGCGGCAAGAGGAGAACATCGCCCCCTTCCGCAGCCTCATCTCACGGCTGATGTGCCTTTCTTCTGCCTCAGGAAGCGGCCTGCTTCTCCCGGAGTGCATTCAACTCGTCGAGAAGCCCTTCCTCGAAGATGACCTCGACGGTCCATCTGCACGCCTTGCCCACAACGTCGGGACTGACGGTGCTGTGGTTTCCCAGGGCATCTGCCTTGGCATAGTCATCTTTGTCTGAAAGGAAGAACGGACGTCCGAGAACGTTGGTCTCGATGTCCCTGCAGATGACCGTACCGTACTCGTTGATGAACTTCTTGTGCAGCGCCCGGCCGACCTCGAAGCACTTGAACCTGTTTGTCTCCTCCGTGACGAAATTGTCCATCGCGCGTCCCTTCAGCATGCCGAGGAGCAACAGGCCGCCGTCGTAGGCGCCGCATCCGGCATCGCCGAAGAGAGCGCCGCCGCCGGCGAGTCCGGTGGCCGCCTTGAAGATCTCTGGCGACTGAATCTCGAGGACTTCGAAGAGGCCGGCCAGCGATGTCTGGCTGCAGCACCTCTTCTCAAGCTGGTACCTGTAGCCTGCCTCGTAAGCCTTCTGCGCGAGTTCCTCTTTCTGTTCGGGTCTGATTTTCTGCATCAACAAACCTCCTGCATAATGTGTTCGTGTAGCTCTGTCATGGCGCCCCGCGCCTCGTCGCCTTGCCCCATCTTAGGCCTGCAGCGTCACGCCTGACTGGACGTCGTGTATGAAGTCGGCCACCGCCGTATCGAGGGTGTAGTGTGGCGACCAGTCCCAGTCCTGCCGCGCGAGGCTGTCGTCTGTGCGCTTGGTCAGGTTGACGTACTCTGTGTCCATGATTCGCTGGTACTCCGGGTCGTACTCGTACTCTATCCGTGCGTCAGGGTTATGCTTCATGATGGCGTTGACGATGTCCTGCGTAGTCGCTGCATATCCGTCCACATTGTAGACGCAATGTGTCAGCCTGGACCGCTCGGCCTTCTTGAGGTCGTGGAGCGCGTGCGCGGCGTCCTTGAGATAGAGGAAATGCAGATGCAGGTCCTTGTTCACCTTCAGCGCGAACGGCCTGCTCTTTGCGGTCTCCTCGATGACAAGCGATGTGTAGGCCGTCCAGCCCACGCCCGGCACCCTGCCTGGCCCCATGATGCAGATGAAGCGGACGCTACGGAAGTCCATGCCGTAGCGTCGGGCGTAGTACTCCCCGAGGCGCTCACAGCAGACCTTGGTGGTGCCGTACATGGTCACAGGGTTCTGTGCCTGGTCGTTGGGAATGAGGCTGGGTACCGTGCTGTCCCAGACGGCGGTGGTGCTGGAGAACACTACCTGGCCGATGTCGAGCAGGCGGCTCGCCTCAAGAATGTTGTACGTGCCGGTGAGGTTGATGGCCCAGGCGGCCGCAGGGTTCTGCTCGGTGCCAGGAGGAAGGATTGCGGCCACGTGGTAGATAGTGTCGACCTTGCTGTTCTTGACGGCGTCCAGCACCTGCGCCCAGTCGGTCAGGTCGCTCCTCACGTATTCGATTCTCTCCCTGAGCCGGCTTGCCAGCCCCGATACCGGGGCAACGTCGAGAATCACCACCTCCTCTCCCTCATCGAGGAGGAGACTGGCCAATTGTCGCCCTATCAGGCCAAGCCCTCCGGTAATCATGCTTCTGCCCATTGCAACAGACTCCTTGTGCTTGAGGTCGCGGCTATGTGTGCGTGCCCGGCTGCCCCTGCGGCAACCGGTCTGCTGTCTCGTCCAGGGTCGTGCCGCCGAATCCGCACTCTAGCACCCGAGGACTGGTGGCGCAAGAGTCCGGCGCGTTTCTCCTGAGGGCGCCGCTCTTGTGGCATGCGTACACCTCCTTGATGGCCGGGTGACAAAGGGGCGTTGTGTCGCCGACCGGTCTGTCGCTGGCGGCACGCATGTGACAGATGCCGGGGTTTTGACGCGCAGGGGCCGTACGGGCACAATAGGCGCACAATGGCAGACATCTCATCATCCGGACTTCCCGTTCTTGTTGACGCCCATGCCCACATCGACGAGTACCCTGACACGTGGCTTGGCGCCGTGCTGAACCAGCTTGAAGAGGAGCGCATTGTCACCGTCAGCACTGCGATGGCGCCGCAGGCGTATGAGAGAGCGCTTCTGATACAGGAGCGTTCGAACTACGTCGTCGCCACGCTTGGAGTCCATCCCTGGAACGCGCCGTACTACGTCACACGACTGGATGAGCTGGAGGACATGCTGGAGGATAGCCCGATGTTCGGTGAGGTGGGATTGGACTTCCGCAACGTACGGGATAGCTCGCAATATGACGCGCAGGAGAGGGTGCTCGAGTTCTTCCTCTCGGCAGCGAAGGACCAGGATAAGGTCTTGAATATCCACACCTCTGGCGCGGAACCCGAGGTCGTCGAGCTGTTGGAGCGCTATTACATCCGGCGCGCCATCATCCACTGGTACTCGGGGCCACGCGAACCGCTGCAGCGGATGATTGAGCGGGGATACTACTTCACCTTCGGCTGTGAACTGCTCGCCTCCGAGCAGATACAGGCTATCGCGCACGCTGTTCCCGTCGACCGACTCCTGACTGAGACCGACAACCCCGGCGGCCCCCAGTGGGTCTTCGGTGAGCCGGCGATGCCCGACCTCGTGAAGACGGTGCTGCAGGCGCTGGCCATCGTCCACGGAATGGACACGACGGAGATGGCGGAGAAGGTGCGGCAGAACATGCTGTGCCTTGTAGGCAGTGACAACCGGCTGGATCGGCTGACGAAAGCTCTGCGGGGAGAGGTGCAGGACTAGGCCGTTGCCTCCCGTGTGGTGCGGGCTTGTCGCAAGAGTGGCACGACGGGATTGGCCTTTCTCCTCTGAAGACGGCACTCGGGCGGTTGCGCGATCGGCAACGAAGCGAATCGAACGGCCTCGATAGTCTGTGTGGACTGAGGAAGCGGCGACTACTCCCTGCAGCAAGAGGCTCGCCCGCCACAGGCGGACAGCAGCTACACCATATGAGATGCACTGGCGTCCTCTCCCGTGATGGCCTGGAAGCCGGTGCTGATGTCAAGCAACTCTGAGGTGACCGAGGACTGGCGCATCCTGTTGTACCCCACGTGCAAGTCATCGAGTCGTTGGTCAATGTTCTTCTGCGCAGCTTGCATCGCCCGCAGGCGGCTGGTGTTCTCGCTTGCCATGGATTCTATGAAGGCACGGTAGATGGTGAAGAAGATGTGCTGCTTCACCAGCCCTGCGAACAGACTGTCCCAGTCCACGGAGAATGTTGGGATTGAACGGCCGGGCCACTTCTGTTCTCCAAGAGCGTGCAGCCACGACATGTCAAGTGGCAGGAGATACTGCATCTCCGGTTGGAAGGTTGCTCCCTCAGCCGGCTTGTTGTAGAAGAGAGCGATTCGCTCCACGCGTTCGCGGGTGTCCCACTCCTCGATCTTCTCCAATACCCTCAGAATCACCCGGGTGACGGCGCTGTGGTCGCCTGTAAACGAGAGGCGGTCTTCAAGGGCGTAGCCGGCGGCTTCGAGGTACACGGCCGGGCGCTCTCCGACGACGACCATGGGCTGCGATTCGGCCGCGATGCCGAGTTCGCCCATCTTCGCAACTGCATGGTCAGCAATCCGCTCATTGAAGTTGCCGCACAGCCCCTGGTCCGAACCGAGAACGATGGCCCCGATGCGGTTCCGCCGGGGAGTGCGGACTGTTATCTCCCTCGGACGGTTTCTCATGGCCACCTGCAGACCGCTGGCGACGGTCCGGCCGTACTCTTCGATGGAAGCCACTGCCTGGTCGTACTCGCGCACCCTTGAAGCTGCAAGGCTCTTCATCACGCGTACGAGAGACTGCAACTCGGTGGCAGTCTCTATCTGGCGCTTGAGCAGCTCCAGCTCTTCCAATCTCTATTCGGCCCCCTTGCTCAGTGCCGCCTTGAAGGCCTCTATCAGGGAAGTCTGGTCTTCATCTGCGAGTTCCTGGCCTGAGGCTATCTGCCGGTACAGGCCGGGCTGCTTGTCCATGAGGGTCTTCCTGATTGTGCTCTTCGCCTCAGGGATGTCCTTCAGTTCGATGTCATCGAACACTCCTGATGTGAGAGCCAGAAGGAGGGCAACCTGTTCCGGCGCCGGAATAGGCTGGTATTGCGGTTGCTTCAGGACCTCGCGCACCCGGCGTCCTCGGTCGAGCGCTTTGCGCGTCGGCTCGTCGAGCCGCGTGCCGAAGCGGGCGAAAGCCTCAAGCTCCGCGTACTGGGAGTAGGAAAGGCGCAGGTCTCCCGCAACCTTACGATAGGCGGCAAGCTGGGTCTTGCCACCGACGCGGGACACTGAGTAGCCGACGTCAACGGCGGGAAGAATACCTTCCTGCAGCAAACGGGGAGAGAAATATATCTGGCCATCGGTAATGGAGATGAGATTGGTGGGGATGTAGGCGGAGATGTCCTGCGCTTCTGTCTCTATGATGGGAAGTGCGGAGAGAGAGCCCCCTTTCAGCAGATGGGCGGACCTCTCAAGAAGGCGTGAATGGATATAGAAGATGTCACCGGGGAACGCTTCCCTTGCGGGAGGACGGCGCAGCAGCAGGGAGAGTTCCCTGTACGACCGGGCGTGGCGGGTCAGGTCATCATAGACGATGAGCACGTCGGAGCCCTGGTCCATGAAGTACTCGGCCATGGTGGTGGCAGAATAGGCCGCCACGAAATTCAGCCCCGGCGTGTCATTGCCGGCTGCTGCCACGACTATCGTGTAGTCCATCGCCCCGTTTTTCCGCAGGTCGGCAACAACTTTGGCCACCGTTGAGTTCTCCTGTCCGATTGCACAGTAGACGCAGATGACTCCCTTGTCCTTCTGGTTGATGATGGCATCGATAGCGACGGCAGTCTTCCCTGTCTGGCGGTCACCGACGATCAGTTCCCTCTGGCCCCTGCCTACGGGCATGAGGGCGTCTACGACCAGGATGCCTGTCTGCAGTGGGACGGTGACAGGCGAACGATCCATGATTGCTGGAGCCTCGCGCTCTATCGGCTGTCTTGTCGCGGCTCTCACTTCTCCGCGCTCATCCAATGGCCGCCCGAGCGGATCGACGACCCTGCCGAGCAGGGCCTCGCCGACTGGCACATCCATCACCCTGCCGGTCCGGTGTACCTGCTCCCCGGCTTTCAACTGGTCGACCTGGTCCAGGAGGACAATGCCGGTTTCCTCGGGATCGAGGTTCAGGGCCATGCCCAGCTTGTTGTCGGGCAGCGCCACCAATTCCTCGGATTCCAGGTGGGGTAGTCCGGTTATCCACGCGATACCGCGGCCGATTGCGGATAGCCTGCCAATCTCCTCGAACTTCGGGCTCGGACGATGGCGCTCCACCACCTCCTCAAGCACTTCGATGGTGTCGTCGAGCGCAGTCTTCAGCGGTTCATTCCGGTCCTTCGTCATCGGGCTGGACTCCGGCTTGCATCAGGCTGCATCTTCCACCGCTTTCGAAACCTCTTGTTCGAGATCGTCAAGATAGCTCTGAAGACTCCAGGCAATTCGCATGTCACCGACGCTGAGTTCGATACCGCCAATCAGGTCGGCGGACGTACTGAATGTGGGCTCCGGGCTGTCGCCCAATTGGTCTTGCAGCACCCCCCTTATGCGCTTCCGTGTGTCGTCCGGAAGCTTGAAAGCGCTCGCAATGCCTATTGTGCTCTTGCCTTTCTCAAGGCTCTTTCTCAATGCGTCGTTCTCAGCTCTGTCGATGTGCTCCAGGCGTTCTATGAATCTGGAGATGATGCGCTGTTCCAGCGACTCATCTGCCAGGTCCTGCAATGTGCGTCTGGCGATGGCAACTACTTGCTCGGCAGCGCGCTCGCGCAGCAGCCTGAGGAACTCATCTTCCTGCTGCTTGATGGCTTCGCGCCAGCGAGCCTTGTCAGCATCAACCTCGTCGCGGGCCTTCCCTGACAACTCCTGGCGCAGCTTCTCGGCTTCCTCTCTGGCCTGCGACGTGAGGTCCTGTCGCTGTGTGGCCAGTTCCTGCTTCAATTGATTGTACGAGGCCTCGGCTTCCGTGGCCTGCTTCGTTTTCTCCTCGGCCGCCTGGAGTCGCGAGGCGATGAGCTTCTCTCTCTTGTCCATCGCACCTATGATGGCCGGGTAGAGAAAGCGCTTCAACAGATAGACCAGTATGAGGAAGTTCAGTATCTGGGCCGCTATGGTGAACCAATTGATTGTCATTGCCGCGTACGCCTATCGCCTTGAGTCCACTACCCCTTGGAGACGACATACGTCCAGAAGGGGTTGGCGAAGATGAGCACCATCGAGATGACGAAACAGTAGATGGCGATTGACTCGATGATAGCCAGGCTGACGAACAGCGTTCGCGTGATTGTCGCAGCTTCGTCCGGCTGCTGCGCGATGGCGGCCAGCGCCCGCGACGCGGCCCAGGCTTCGCCCAGGGCTGGCCCTATCGAGCCGATGGCCATGGTGGCGCCTGCGACGATGATAGAGATCTGGCCTATGGTAGTGATGCTATCCATTGTTGACCTCCGGATTCGTTTCCGTCGCTGAATTCCCAGTTTCGCCGTCCTTGCGCGTGGCGGCACCTATGTAGACCGTCGCCAGGACGGCGAAGATGTACGCCTGAACCTGCCCGATGAGAAGCCCCAGCGCTTCCATGACGATGGGCACGAAGATGGGTATTATCGCTACCAGGACTGCCACCACGAGGCCCCCGCTCATGACGTTGCCGAACAACCTCACGGCAAGTGCGAGCGTTCTTGATAGCTCCCCGATGATGGTGAATGGCAGCATGAGTGGTGTTGGCCGCGCGTACTGCTTCAAGTATCCGACCAGTCCCTGTTCGGCGATTCCGAAGATCGGGACCGCGAAGAAGACAACGAGAGCGAGCGCCGCTGTGGTGTTGATGGAACCCGTTGGTGCCCGGTAGCCGGGCACGATCTCAAGCAGATTGGAGACCGAGATGAAGATGAAGAGGCTGCCTATGAAGGGCAGGTATCGGTCCGGGTCCTGGCCGGTTATTTCCCGTATCTGGCTCCTCATGAAAGTGATGAGCATCTCGAAGAAGTTCTGCTCGCGCGACATCGTCGGTCCGAAAGTGAGACTGCGCGTTGCCAGCCACACCAGCAGCACAATCACCGCCATAACGACCCACGTGAACGCGATGGTTGCGTTCAACGTGGCGAACCGCCACGTCAGATACACAATCTGGTCGGGGCTGATGTCTATTTGGGGCATCGCGTTGAAGGCCTCTTTGTTGAGAGTCTTACGAACAACAACTGCATTGCCATGAAGCCCAGCAGGGCCGACACTATGCCGGTGAGGCCGGCGAACTTGATAACAAGGAAGAAGCCTGCCAGGGCAATCGCCGACCGGCCGACGAAGCTTCCCAACACAAGGCTCGCGACGCGTCTCGAACGGTTGATGTGCCTTGTGGTGAGCCACAGGCCCCCGAAGAACACCGTGCCGAGCAGAACGCCGGCGAGGAGACCCACCATGACCAGTGCCAAGTCAGTCATCTCAGTGCCTCCGGTGAATCCTGGCGTTTTCTCTTCTCACCCAGTGATATGCGTTGAGGCATCCCATGATAAGTCCCACGAACAGGAGCGTCAGCGTCCATGACACGGTGTCCGCGTATCTTGCATCGAGCCAGCGACCGAGTATCGCGCCCAGAAGCGTGGGAACCGTGACCGACCACCCTACCGTGCCCATTACGCCCAGGCCGAACCAGAGGCTCCTGTCCTTCTGGCCCCTCGCCCTGACCTTGCGCGTCTCCTTGGCTTCAATCTGCCTGGAGAACTTGTCCTGCCTGTCGTCTTGCCCGTCCGTCATGGCCTCAGTCCCAATATGCTGCGGACGAAGTCCGTTTCCAGCTTGGTTATGATAGACCGGGTCCTGCGCTCCTGCTCGTCGAGTTCCAGGAACTCGTCTTCCACGGTCTGTTTGAGACTGCCGAGGTCCTTGCTGAGCACCGCGTTTCTCGTTGATACCCTGACGTCGCTGCCGCACTTGACCAGGAGACCTTCATCGACAGCCAGGAACTCCTCCCCTGGAGGGTCCACCTTTTCGTACGATAGGATTCCGGGCACCAGCAATGCTACATGGTCTATGTGGCGTGGCAGCAGACAGAATGAGCCGGTTGCAGACTCAGCGATGACCTTGCTGACCTGACTGTCGATCAGGATTCTGTCCGGCAGATGGATTGTCAGCCTCACTTCCTGGCCTCGCCTATTGCGCCGATCATGTAGAGGGAATGTTCAGGGTAGTCGGCGAATTCGTCATTGAGGATTCTCTCGCAGCCATCGATAGACTCCTCGATGGACACCAGCTTGCCCTTGTGACCTGTGAATGACTCTGTCGTGAAGAAGGGTTGCGTCAGGAAGCGCTCGATGCGCCGTGCACGGTTCACAGTCTTCTGGTCTTGCTGCGACAGCTGTTCCAGGCCGAGCATGGCGATGATGTCCTTCAGTTCATCGTAGGCTTCCAGCGTGCGACGGACTTCATGCGCAACACGGTAGTGTTTCTCTCCAACGATATGCGGACTGAGCATCTTCGAGCGGGACTGCAGGGGGTCGATGGATGGATACAGTCCGGCACTCGACATCTTGCGGGAGAGCACGACTGACGCCGAGAGATGGCTGAAGGCGTGGACTACCGCCGGATCGGTGAAGTCGTCGGCGGGCACATACACGGCCTGTACGGAGGTGATGGCTCCGGTTGACGTGCTGCAGATGCGCTCTTCGAGCTCCGCAAGTTCGGTGGCAAGGGTGGGTTGATAGCCGAGGCGGGAAGGCAACTGCCCGATGAGGCCGGAGACTTCGGCGCCGGCCTGGACGAATCGAAAGATGTTGTCGATGAGCAGCAGCACATCTTTGCCCGCGTCATCTCGAAAATACTCGGCCATGGTCAGAGCAGCGTGGCCCACGCGGAATCTCGCGCCCGGCTGCTCGTTCATCTGGCCGAAGACCATGATGGACCTTTCCAGAACGCCCACATCTCGTATCTCTCTGTAGAGTTCTTCCCCCTCCCTGCAGCGCTCGCCGATCCCGCAGAAGATGCTGATGCCTTTGTACTTGCCGGCCATGTTGTGGATGAGTTCCATGATGAGCACTGTCTTGCCGACCCCGGCTCCACCAAGAAGTCCGGTCTTGCCTCCGCGTTCCAGAGGAGCGAGCAGGTCGATGGCCTTGATGCCGGATTGGAACACCTCAGACTCGGTGGTCTGACGGGCAAGCTCAACGGGCGGGCGACGGATGGAGCGCCACTCTCTAGCTTCCACTGCGCCGCCGTGGTCGATGGGCTGGCCGAACACGTTGAAGACCCGTCCCAGTAGCTTGTCGCCGACAGGCACACTGAACGGCTCTCCTGTGTCGACCACAGTGTCGCCTCGGGCCAGTCCGTGCGTAAGCGTGAACGCTATTCCCCGCACGAGTTCCGAACTCATGTGGGTCAGTACTTCGACTGCCACCGTGCCTTGTTTGCCGGCTCCCAGCCGGTTGCCGATTGCCGGCATGCGCTCGGGGAAACGCGCGACTATGACACTGCCCCTGATCGAGACAATGGTCCCCTGATTCTCCCTGTCTGCCTTACGGGTCAAACGTATCTTTCCCCTGCTTCAATCATAATCGCTCACTTCAAGTTTGCAAAGCACGAAATGCGTGCGTGATTCACCCCGGGGGAAGACTTCCCTGCGGAGATTCTTGATTGAAGAATCTCCGGAAAGAGTACGTGCATGATGATGCAGGAGGAACGGTCAGACGATTTGCTGTCCGCGCGATTATCCTGTTAGCTTGTTGTACAGCACGCCGGTGAACGCCAGCAGGGCTATTCCTGAGACGAAGGCAACTGCAGGGTTCTTCAGTATGGGGATGTCGGCGAAAGCGGTCCACGTGCCATACCACAATAGCATGCCGCCCAGAAAGACCATTGTGCCGTATGCAATCTTGTGGTGCAGCTTGAGTCCTTGCTGCAATTCGCGCACCTCTCCCCAGGCTTTCTTCGTGAGGTTGAGTGACTCAAGTTGGCGGGTCACCTCTCTCTCGACGTGAAGGGCAAGATGACGGTCGATGTGCTCATCGGTTATGGCTGCCCTGCGGCCAGGCGCCTCCGTCTGTGAATACGTTTCATTATCCTTGTCCGGCATAATGCCTCCTCCACTCTGGATGGGGGATTTAGAACTGTCTGCTGTGTCAATTGTCTCACAGCGCGAATTCAAGTGACAGGCACAGTGCGTGCGCTCATGGGTCTCATGTTGTAGGACTGAGTGAGACTCTGGGGCAGCGTTATGGTAGACGCGTCCGGACTATGACCGTTTGGCAATGAAGCCTGAGTGTGTGCGCCCGATGATCCTGTAGGCCCCCAACTTCACGAAGTCCTGGATGATGAACTGGCCCAGTGAGAAGGCCCACACGAAACCTGCAAGCTTCCACGAGAGAGGGCCCATGAGGATGCCGTTCACGGCGATGAGTGTAGCGATGACTTGTGTTCCGAGTACGGCTGCTACGAGGATTCGTGACGGCTTCACGGTCCAGAAATGTCCCCTTGTCCGCGCAGCGAACAGAGTAAGGTGTCCTCCGATGGACAGGTTGAGGTATATGAGGGTCTGGAGAGTAGCAGTGTCGAGATTGAACACGGTCTGTCCGAGGTGCATGATGGTGAACGAACGCGCGGTTGCCCAGACACCAAGGGCGGTTGCCACACCCAGGATCTCCCTCATGTTCCATTTCTGCGGGAGTGTGTCCCCCTTCACATTGTCGTAGGCGATGGAGAGAATGGCGCCGTCGTTGAGTATGGCTAGAAGGACAACCATGGCTGCAGTGACGGGATGGAGGTTGTAGAAGAAGACTGCGAGGGAGATGAAGCCCAGGAGCGCCACTGTTTCTGCCACGCGGTAGGTTGCGTAGTTCGTCATGCGGCGGAATATCTTCCGGCTTTCGCGGATAGCATCTACGATGGTAGAGAGACCGGGGGCAAGTAGCACGATACTTGCAGCGGCGCGGGCCGCATCTGTCGCCCCGGAAACGGCGATACCTGCGTCGGCCTTCTTCAGCGCGGGCGCATCGTTGACTCCATCGCCGGTCATCCCAACGATATGCCCTCTCTGTTGCAGTACCTCGACGA
>CAZQML010000140.1:0-2721 GCA_964594245.1 uncultured Dehalococcoidales bacterium
GTACCACAGGTCCCTCGAGTCCGAGCGACTCAAGGTCCTTCTTCAATAGCTGTCTATCCAGGTTCTCTCGAAGCAGAATCCTGCCTGAGAAGCTCCTCAGGGTCTCGGACGGCACAATAAAGTTGGGCCCCCAGCTGTAGGTCATAGCTTGCCTCCTCGTTCTGTTTGTCAGTTCCGGGATCAGTCAAACCGCCGCAACTGGGGGCCGCTAGGATTGCGAACCGCAGAAGCGGACTAGCTGTTCAGTATTGCCAGTGCCTCCTCTTTGTAGGCGTCCATTACGTATGGAATGCCGGTAACCTGCGCGCACTCGTCGGTGAGAGACATCACGTCCCTACGGCTTACCGTTGAAACCCTGAAGTTGCGGCTGCCGGCCATGAGTTGCTGCAGGCCGACCTTCAACTTCTGCGCGTAGCTGTAGAAGCCGATAGCGCCGAGCGGGATGTTCTTCATCTCGTCCGCACCGACCATCTTCTTCACTTCCTCCCAACACACGAATATCTCCTCGGGTGTTGAGCCGAACTGGCCGACCGTCTTCGGAAGCTTTCCATCCTCTATCCACGCAGCGATATTCTTGCCGACCATGCCGGGAATCATCAGTGCCCGTCCCATGCACACGGCCTTGACGAACGGCGCGCCAAGAGCCAGCGCCTTGAAGATGCCATCCTCGCTGCTGAACCCGCCCGCGAAGGCGATATCCGGCACGCGCTCTCCCTTCTCCGTAAGATGCCTGCAGAAGTCGTAGGCGGCCGAGTGCAGATAGAGGCTTGGCACACCCCATTCCTCCATCATTCGCCACGGACTCATACCCGTGCCGCCGGGCGACCCGTCGATGGTCAGCAGATCGATATGGGCCTTTGAGCTCCACTTGATGGCCATTGCCAGCTCGCGAAGGCTGTAGGCGCCTGTTTTCAACGTGATTCTCTTGAAGCCCACATCGCGAAGTCGTTGCACCTCGTTGAAGAAGCCCTCTTCGCTAATGAACCCGAGGCGGCTGTGCCGCTCGAACTCTTTTAGGGCGCCGCTCTTGAAGGCTGCCTGGGTCACGGGGTCGGATGGGTCGGGAGTCACGATGTAGCCGCGTTCCTGCAATTGGAGGGCGCGCTCAAGGCTCGCCACCTTTATCTCGCCGCCGATACACTTCGCACCCTGACCCCACTTCAGCTCGATTGTGTCGAGGCCGTGTTTGCTGTGGACGTACTCACCGGCGCCAAGACGGGTATCCTCGACATTCATCTGAACGAGGATTTCCCCGTATCCCTCGTGATACCGCCGGTATATCTCGATCCGCCGGTCCATGTCGGGGGCCGAGACAACCTTACCACCGGAATCACGCTCCAGTAGCGGGTCAATACCGCACACATTCTCGCCGCAGACGAGCGTCACACCGCTCAGCGCCGCCCCGATTGCGAAGTGCTCCCAGTTCTTGCGGGCAATCTCGGTGGATCCGAGGGCTCCTGTGAACACAGGGACACGCATCTTCACCTTCTTGTCCCAGCCGTACTCGGTCTCCGTGTCGACTGCCGGGAAGGTTGCCGTGTCCGGGCTTGCCACCACGCCCTCGGGGAGTCCCCGTGCACCCACGGCATAGCCCTGGATGTTCAGGTGCGAGTAGTCGATTGGATAGTCCTTGTCCCCTCCCGCGGTAATCTCCCCGAACGGTCCGGGATAGATCAGCTCGCGACCCCGGAATGTAGCCTTGAATACCTCGCAGTTGCCGGTGCATCCGTCGATGCAACGCGAACACAATCCGCTCATCGGAACGACATCGCGCGAGCGGTTGGCCGTTCTTGTTGCCTCGTTGGCATTTGGTCTACGTAGATTCACTGCTGAAACCTCCTTGCGTATCGGTTATGCCAACGATGATATCAGAATGGGGCTTTCGACGGCGTCTCGCTCTGTTGGTTTTGGCTGCTCTTCGGCTACCACAAGAGCGCCGTTCGGACAGACGTCCACGCACCGCGGGATGTCCCTGTCCAGACAGCCGTCGCACTTGACCATCGTGCCTGTCTCGCCGTCTCTCGTTATCGCGCCGAAGGGGCAAACCAGTGTGCAGGTGCCGCAAGCGATGCACCGTTCGTGGTCAAGCAGGACAAGCCCGCTGTCCGCGTCCCGATACAGGGCGCCGGTCAGACAGGCCTCAACGCAGGGCGCATCATCGCAGTGGTGGCATCTGACCGAAATCGCGCGTATCCCGCAGCTCTCGACACGAATGCCGCCGGCCGGTGCAGTCGAGCGCTTCTTGAACGCCTTCACAAGGTCGTCCTGCCCCGTCTGGTGTGCCTGACAATGCACGCGGCAGAGACCACAACCTATGCACAGTTCTTCTCTGACATATACTCGTCTCATTCTTGGCCACCCCTGACGGTGGAGATTCGGCCAACGGCCACCGTCTGCCGCTCATAAGCTAACATGCTGCGGGCACGCTGTCAAGTTGGGGTTATGTTGCATAATCATGTGATAAATGAAGATGCTTTGCTTGCAGATGGGCTCTGGCGCGGCATATGGCGCTCGTAGCGATTGCCGCAACGATTGGCAACGAGACTCCCGTGCCGCCAGTCTGCTTGTGATTGACACCAAAGGCGTCGGTTTCTATAATTCGATGAGGCGTGTTTCCCTGTAGCCGCGCGATATGGCAAAGCACATCTTTGTGACAGGCGGTGTTGTCAGTTCAGTTGGCAAGGGAATAACCGTCGCTTCCATCGGCGCCCTCCTCAAGGC
>CAZQML010000141.1:0-4185 GCA_964594245.1 uncultured Dehalococcoidales bacterium
GCCGTACGCCGTGGGCGCCATCGCCCGACATGCAACCGGCGGCTCTGCGGGTAAGACCCGCGCGACAGCCGATTGTAGTACGCGCTGCCTGTGTACGACAAATCGGTAGCCGCGTATAATGCCTGCATGTCCGACCCAAGCGCCGGACGGGAGGGAAGCTACAGAAATGGCAGCACTATCAGAATCAGAGATGCTTGAGAAGCTCCGGGCTTTCAACTCACCCAGCGTGGGAAACGTCGTCGCATCGTACCCGCAGCACCCGCATTGTCTGGGGCTGTACGACCCGTGGTATGGCAAGTGGTATGCCGATGATTCGGTCACATGCCTGTTCCCGAAACTCGGGGCGGCCATCGGATTCGCCGTGACGGTCGTATTCGGTCTCGATGACCCCGGCAAACCGGCCACCTCTTACCTCGACTTCGTCGACTTCCTCCTGTCCGCTAGAAAGCCCAGTATCGTCGTTTGCGAGGCGCAGTTCCCGCCGGAGGTCCTGTGCAGGGCCGGCATATTCGGTGGGCAATCCGGTGCGCTCTACAAGGCCTGCGGTGCGGTCGGGCTCATCACGAATAGCCCGGTACGAGACGTGGATGAAATGCGCGAGCTGGGCATACAACACATCGCCCGGGGAGTGACATCCGGGCACGGAAGCCTGGCGCTCCGGGCCTTCGGCGTTCCGGTGACGGTTGCGGGCATGGAGGTGCTGCCGGGGGACATCGTTCACATGGATGAGAATGGCGCCTGCAAGTTCCCCGCCGACAGACTCGCGGATGTGTGCAAGCACATCGACGCGTTCGCTGAAGAGGAACAGGAGCACTCCAGCCAGCTCCTGGCGGCCACCGACGGTGCGGGCATCAAGGCCGCCTGGCGCAAGGTCATATCGAAGGGTGTGGGGCTGGACGAAAGGTCGTTGAAATAGGATTCCCCGGGGCCGTGGTGATAGGGCGTGAGACACCTTCGCACCTAGTGCGACAGTGCCGAACAATCCAGCCCGAACTGGCGCAGGATAGTGCATGCGCTCTCGGTATCCTGCTCTTCGCAGGACGGTGTGCCCGCAAGCCGATACTCCCTGCCCAGCAGCCGGTACTTGTGCTCTCCGTAGCGATGGTACGGCACGAATTCCACCAGCGGCATGCGAGGCAACCTCAGCAGGTACTGAGCGAACGAGCGCAGGTCATCTCCACCGTCGTTCCATCCCGGGACCAGGGGGTAGCGTACCGTCACATCGGGGTGTATATGCATCA
The DNA here is from genome assembly GCA_964594245.1 of uncultured Dehalococcoidales bacterium. GTDB lineage: Bacteria > Chloroflexota > Dehalococcoidia > GIF9 > AB-539-J10 > SKVJ01. The sequence continues at coordinate 1,242 of CAZQML010000141.1, forward strand.
GCGCACGTAGATTGTCCAGTATCAGTTCGTTGGGCACTCCAGTGAGTTCGATGTGTCGCGCGCGATTCAGATGTTTCACATCGAAGAAGACATGGTCGGCCGCCTCGGCCACTGACAGGAAGGTACGGGTGTCAGCGTGACCGCATGTCTCGACGGCAGTATCCATGCCGTGCTGCTTGAAGGCGCTCAGGAGCAATCGCGCGAAGTCTGGCTGGAAGGTCGGTTCACCTCCACTAATCGTAACTCCACCTCCCGACCGTCTGTAGAAAGGGGCGTCACGTAACACGGAGGCAAGAACCTCTTCGACGGACATCTCTTTGCCGCTGATGCTTCGCGCCGTGTTGGGACACGCAGTCACACAGGCGCCGCATGCCGTGCAGAGAGTGAGGTCATATGAAAGAGAGCCTTCTCCCGCGCTGGTGAGTGCGCCGGACGGACATACTGGGACGCAGTCAAGGCACAGTGTGCAGCGGTCTCCGTCATAGAGCAGTTGCGGTTCCGGCCGCTGTGACTCAGGGTTGGAACACCAGGCACAGCGCAACGGACAGCCCTTGAGAAAGACGAGCGTACGCAGTCCCGGCCCATCCTGAAGAGAAAACCTCTGGATGTCGAAGACTATCCCGCCAGCCATCTAGAGGCCGTGCTCCGTGCGGCGGATGATCTCTTCCTGCACATCGATATGAAGTTGCGTGAAGTACGCACTGTAGCCCGCCACCCGAATCAGGAGGTCCGCGTACTGCTCGGGATTCTGCTGCGCATCGCGAAGCGTGCACGTGTTCACGAGATTGAATTGCGCATGCCAGCATCCCACATCGCACAGTCCGCGCACGAATGCCGCCATCTTGCGCAGTCCGTCTGGACCCACAACCGACTGGGGACTGAGCCTGAGGTTGAGAAGCGTGCCGTTGCGGAACGGCGCAAGGTCGAGCTTCCCCACTGACCGCGCGAGCGCGGTCGGTCCAAGACGGTCGCTACCCTGCGATGGAGACGAGTTGTCAGCGAGCGGCAGACCGGCCTTGCGACCGCTTGGCAGCGCACCGACAACCGTGCCGAACGACATATGGGAGTTGACTCCAACATTGCCAGACTGTGCCTGACCGCCGAATATGTTGTAGTACTTCATCACCTCATCGTTCGAAAAGTGCGCCGCAGCCCTCGTGATGTCATCAACGTAGTCATCGTCATTTCCATATTTCGGACCATCGTGCAGCAGCATGGTCCTCACATCCTCATGCCCCTCGAAGTCATTCTCGATGGCCGTCAGAAGTTGATCCATGGTGAGGCGTTGCTCATCGAAGACCAGTTTCTTGATAGCGGCCAGGGAGTCACCCGTGTCGGCGATGCCGATATTATTCACTGCAGGCCCGAAGTTGTAGACAGCACCACCCTTCTGCATGGGGCGTCCGGATTCAACGCAACCCTCTGTAAGTGACGAAAGAAACGGAGAACACAGCAACTCACTATACGCGGTCTCGGCAATCGCGTTGACCACGAACATGTGCCGAATCATGTGCGCCAGTTGCGCCTTGTAGGCCTCAAAGACTTGCTCGAAGCTGGTAAACTCGCGAGCATCCCCTGTAGGCAAGCCAATCTGTTTGCCCGTGCGGCGCCAGACGCCGTTGTTCAGCGCCAACTCCAGCGCGGCGGGCAGGTTGATGAATCCGCCGGTGAGGTGTGTTGCCTCTTTGGCCTGGACGCGAGGCTCAACACAGCCCATGATGGCAAAGTCACGTGCCTCAGCCAGGCTGATGCCCTTGCAGCCCATGGAGAAGCTGATGAGATCCTCGTTGTAGAACTTCGGGTGGCCAGTGCCCACCCTGGATAGCTCGCACGCCTTCAGCACGAACGCTTCCGGCGAGTCAGGATGGATACGTACGGAGATGTCAGGCTGTACGATGCGAACGTCGATCATCGCGTCAATGCAGATGTACGACAGTTCATTCGTGGCGTCTCGTCCGTCGACAGTCCTGCCGCCCAGGTTGAAGTTCTGCCATTGAGGCACGCCGGTGTAGAACTTCGAAGTGTCGGTGTTGACGAAGAGCATCGTCTCGGAGAACTTGATGAAGAGACTCTCAATCAGCTCGAGTGCCTCTTCTCTATCCTGATCGGTTGTCAGATAGGGAATCATATACTGGTCGAACCGCCCGGGCGAGAGCGAGTGTCCACTCAGCTCGATGCGAATGGCAAGATGGGTGAACCAGAATGCCTGTACCGCTTCGTAGAAGTTGCGCGGCGGGTTGTACGGCACATGCGAGCACACCTCATGGATGCGCATCAGTTCCTCGCGCCTGGTTTCATCGGTCTCGGCATGGGCCTTCTCAAGGGCGAGTGCCGCGTAGCGGCCTGCCAACTCGACGAGACCCTGCAGGGCCATGCGAGCCGACTCATAGAAGAGCGCCTTCGGGACGTTGTCGGTGTCGGTCATATCCAGCGCTGAAGCATGCTCGTCAATCTGCTTGAGGATGCCACGCACCCCGAGTTCCAGCACCTTCCGATAGTTGGGAACTACGGTACCGATGCCCTTCTGGATGAGCGAGTAGTTGTCGATAAGACCTGTCGAGCGCGTTGGCCACACCCCGGGTTCGAGGTAAATGAGATTCGCCGTGTCCTCGGGGCACTGCGCGAACAGTCGTTCAGCAATCGTTCTCCCCTGCCAGAACGGCAGGATGTCCCGACGCAGCTCGTCCTTGTCCTCGTCCGAAATACCGAGCGGGTCCCACGCGCGAGTTGCCACTATGTCCAATTCAGCATCCAGCCAGCCCGCCTGTACTTCGGGATAGAGTTGCGCCGCTCGTGGCTTGACAGTAGGACTCCCCACGATGAGTTCGCCGGGCGCGATATCGATGGGCAATTCCGTGAAGAGGCGATACATCGTCTTGCCCCAGACCGACACGAGAGGTTCGCCAAGATGCTGACGGTGTATTGCCGTCACAATACGGGCGCG
>CAZQML010000142.1:0-3723 GCA_964594245.1 uncultured Dehalococcoidales bacterium
CCGTGGTTCTGAGTGGTGATATGCACGCGGCCGGTCGCAAGGTCTCGAACGGGATGGTTGCCGCCGTGGTGGCCGAACTTCAGCTTGAAGGTGGTTGCCCCAAGCGCGCGTGCGATGACCTGGTGGCCCAGGCAGATGCCCATGAACGGCACGCTGCCGAGCAACTCCTGTGTCAGGGACTCGAGACTGCTGAGATGGATCGGGTCGCCGGGCCCCGGCGAGAGCAACACCCCGTCGGGCCGCAGCTCGCGGACATGGCTGGCGGACGACCCAACCGGCACAACGGTCACGCGACAGCCCGCAAGGTTGAGATGTCGAAGAATGCTCCTCTTCACACCGCAGTCAACGAGGACGACATGGAGTCCCGTCCCGGGCACACCGGTATCCTGTACGTAGTCGTTGTCCGTACTCACCTGCTGGGCGAGGGCGAGGTCGCCGTACTTGGGAGCCTGCTGCAGCTCGCGCAGTGCCTCTTCGGGACCCATTTCGCTGCTGAGCACGCCCATCATGACCCCGGCAGACCTGAGCCGTCTCGTGACCGCCCTCGTGTCAATCCCGGAAACCCCGGGCACGCCGTGCCGCTCTAGGTACTCGTGTAGAGTCTCCGTGCTCTGGAAGTGGCTCGGGGCAATACAGTGCTCTCGTACGATGAGGCCCCTTGCCTGGACCTGGCAGGACTCATCATCGTGCGGGTTGATGCCGTAGTTGCCTGCCATGGGATAGGTGAGCGTGAGCAACTGGCCCGCAAACGACGGGTCAGTCAACATCTCCTGGTAACCTGTCATGCTCGTGTCGAACACAACTTCGCCGTAGGTGGTTGCCTCGGCTCCGAACGACTCCCCCTCATAGGTGGTGCCGTCCTCAAGTACCAGGTACGCTTTCTTGGTCATTCGCTACCCTCACTGTATATGACTGTTCGTACGTGACGCCCTCACCGTCATCCGTGGAAGCGGTTAGTAATCGGCAGACGCCGGTCGCGTCCAAACGCACGCGTTGTTATCTTGATACCGGGTGGCGCCTGTCGGCGCTTGTATTCGCTGCCATCCACAAGGCGGGCGGTTCGTTCGACGATGTCCGCATCGTTTCCCTGTGCAATGATTTGCTGGATGCTCCTGTCGTCCTCTACATATGACTTGAGTATGTCATCCAGCACCGCATAAGGTGGGAGGTTGTCGCTGTCCTTCTGGTCCGGTCTGAGTTCCGCCGACGGCGGACGCTCGATGGTGGAACGGGGTATCACGTCATCCGCGCCAAGAGAGTTGCGGTACCCGGCGAGTTGATACACAAGCGTCTTGGGCACGTCCTTCAGCACGGCGAAGCCACCGGCCATGTCCCCATATAGAGTAGTGTAACCCGTTGCCATCTCACTCTTGTTGCCTGTGGTCAGGACCAGCCATCCAAGCTTGTTGGAGAGCGACATAAGAACAGTGCCGCGGATGCGTGCCTGCAAGTTCTCTTCGGTCTTGTCGGGTTTTCTGTCTTCAAACACACCCTTGAGCATCTCGACGAAGGCCGTATATGCAGACTCGATCGGAATATCCAGCAGCTTGAAGCCGAGGTTGTCCGCAATCTGCCGCGCATCTTCGTTGCTCCGCGACAAGGTGTAGCGGGAAGGCAGACAGACGCCGACCACGTTCTCCGGTCCCAGCGCATCACAGGCGATGCAGGCAACCATAGCCGAGTCGATGCCTCCTGAGAGGCCGATGACAACCTGCCCGAAGCCGTTCTTGTGGACGTAGTCCGTGGTGCCGAGCACAAGGGCACGGTAGACTTCCTCGCAGGTGTCCATAGGTGGATGGCAGGTTGCGTTCAGCGGTGGCCTGTCGCGGTTCTCCAGACTAACTGTGACAGGCAGACTCTCACGCTCAAGAGACTGGGCGACGACGAAGCTCTCCGCCTTGCGCCGTCGGGGGTCGTGCAGACGGGCGCGGAAGACGGACTCGACCTGCACATCGGCGTAGACCATGTCTTCGGCGAAGGGTTTGCCTGAGGCGAGCACCATGCCCTGCTCATCCACAATCATGCTGCTGCCGTCAAACACAAGCTCGTCCTGTCCACCGACAAGGTTGCACATTGCGAACACGCACACGTTGTCTCTTGCCCTGGTGGCAAGCATCTGACGCCGGTCATCCCCCTTGCCACGGTGATATGGGGATGCACTAAGGTTCACTATGAGCTCGGCGCCGTTGGCGGCCTGGACGCTTGCCGGCCCCCCCTCGTACCAGATGTCCTCGCAGATGGTCACACCGATGCCGATGCCGCCGATGTCAAACACGGGGCACTCGCGCCCGGCCCGGAAGTACCGGTTCTCATCAAACACGCCGTAGTTCGGAAGAAAGACCTTGTGGTAAATACCGGCGATGCAGCCGTTGTGGATGATAGCTGCAGCGTTGAATACGTCTGAGTCGCTATCCACGAATCCTACGACTACCACCGGCCCGTGAGTACTCTCAGCCACGCGTTGCAGACAAGAGACGTTCTGACTTATGAACCGCGGACGAAGGAGCAAGTCCTCCGGCGGATAGCCACAGATGGCCAGCTCGGGGAAAACGATGATGTCCGCCCCGACGCTTCCTGCGCGGGCGATGCAATCGACAATCTTGGCGGTATTCCCGTCCAGATCTCCGACGGTGCTGTTGATTTGAGCAAGGGCGACCCGGATAGCCGCTGCGTGGCGTCTACCCGGGTCGCTCATCCGTTGCATTGACCTGCTCCCGCGACTTGCTCCGCTCCCTGGGGGTGCGGTATCACATTGTAGCAGGTTGGAGCACTACAGGATTGGCAGATAGCGCTTCAGTTCGAAGTCGGTTACCTGAGTGCAGTACTCATTCCACTCGATCTTCTTGTTCGCAATGAACGCGTTGAAGACGTGGTCGCCAAGAGCCTTCCGCACAACCTCACTATTCTCGACGAGCTTGATGGCTTCAAACAGGCTCGCGGGAAGGGTGCCGATTCCGCGTTTCGCCCTCTCCTCTTCGGACATGACGTAGACGTTTTCCTCGACGGGCAAAGGGCATTCATAGCTCTTCTCAATACCCTCAAGGCCTGCGGCGAGCATGACGGCGAATGCAAGGTACGGGTTGCACGCGGGATCGGGGGAGCGGAACTCGACCCTGGTTGCGTTTTCCTTGCCGGGTTTGTAGCCGGGTACTCGGATGAGGTCTGCGCGGTTGCGCCTTGCCCACGAGAGGTACACAGGCGCTTCGTAGCCGGGCACCAGCCGCTTGTAAGAATTGATCCACTGGTTTGTCACCGCCGTGAATTCGGGTGCGTGCTTCAGGATGCCTGCGATGTACTTGCGCGCAGTATCGGAGAGGCTGTACTCGCCCTTGGCATCGAAGAAAGCGTTGTGGCCGTTCTTGAACAGCGACTGGTGAACATGCATGCCGCTGCCGTTGATGCCGAACACGGGCTTGGGCATGAAACTGGCGTGGACGCCATGCTCGAGAGCGATCTCCTTCACGACGAGCCGATACGTCATGACACTGTCGGCCATCGTCAGCGCGTCGGTGTAGCGCATGTCGATCTCGTGCTGGCTTGGCGCCACTTCGTGGTGAGAGTACTCGACGCCGATGCCCATGGCCTCAAGCGTCAACACGGTCTCACGCCTCAGGTCGGTGGCCAGGTCCAGGGGAGTCATGTCGAAGTAGCCGCCTTCGTCGAGTCCCTTTGTGCCATGCTTGTCCTCGAAGTAGAAGTACTCAAGCTCCGGTCCGACGTAGT
>CAZQML010000143.1:0-13335 GCA_964594245.1 uncultured Dehalococcoidales bacterium
CGCGAGGTCCTCCTCTGTGTTCACGGGAAAGGTGACGTGTGAAGGGGCCTGCTGCCACTCGCCCTCGGGCATCTTTATCTCGCCGCCGAATTCCCAGCCGCCGTAGGAGGCGTAGCCGTAGTCAGGGCCGCCGTCTATGCCATATTGCTCGAAGGTCCAGAGTTGCGCCTGGAAGCTCTTCTCAGGATTCGCATACATGTCGGTGGTCGTGTAGCCCACGTTCCTGGCGCAGAAACCGAGCAGGAAATGGTAGAGAGGAACACGGTCCACCTTCTCGCCACGGAGGAGTGCCCCTAGTCTGTCGTTGTTGCTCATCGTGCCTCTCTTCTCACGCCGCCTGGAGCAGCTTGACGGCCTGTTCCACAGCCTCGCCTGCGTTGTCCGCGTAGCCGTCGGCGCCGTAGCTTGCGGCGATGTCAGGGTTGAGCGGCGCTCCGCCGACCAGGACGCGTACGTTGCTGTCACCATCCCGGAGCATCTTGATTATCCGGGGCATGGCCAGCATGCTGGTGGTCATGAGCGCCGATATGCCCACTACCTCCGCGCCGGTCTTCTTCTGCTCTTCGGCGAAGCGTTCTATCTTCACGTCGGCGCCGAGGTCGATTACCTCCCAGCCGGCAGCATCGAACATGACTTTCACCAGGTTCTTACCGATGTCGTGGATGTCGCCCTCGACGACGCCGAGGATGATCTTGTGGGCTTCGGCACGGCCGTCCGCCTTCAGATGGGGCCTCAGCACCTCGAGTCCGGCGTAGAGCGCATCGGCACACAGAAGCAGCTCAGGGACGAAGTACTCCTGGCGGGCGTAGAGCTCACCGACAGTCTCCATCCCTTTGGCGAGCCCGCCCATGATGGCCTCGAAAGCGTTCACACCCTCCTCAACTGCAAGGTTTGCTATCTCGACGGTCTTCTCCTCTTCGTACTCGACGACAGTATCATGCAGGTCCTTCAGTATCTGGGCTGTTCTCTCTTCGCTTGCCACAAATGCTCTCCTTGTTGTGCACTACTACTGGTACCAACCGTGGTCGTTCACGGCCTTGGTGATCTGATAGAGGTTGAAGGGGGAGGACATGGGGGGAAGTTCGCAGCCGGGGGCGAAGATGAATCCCGCAGGCACCTTCTTGCCCTCCAGGACTATTCGGGTTGCATCGTCGTATACCTGCTGTGGCGTACCTGTCTGGATGAGTGCCGGGTTGATGTTGCCGTAGATAATGTCATTGGGGAAGTAGTGGGCGGCGGTCGCAATTGCTACCTCGTGACCGATGCTGATGATGGAGGGGTGTTGGCACAGGTCGACGGTAGCCAGGTAGGGGAGGTTGAGGTTCTGTTCGCCACATATGTGAAGCCCAAAGCCACGAATCGGGAACGAGCGCAGGCGGTCGTGGAACTCGACATGGTAGGGAAGAGCAAATCTCTCAAACTGTTTCGGTGAAATCACCTGGTTGGATTCCGAAGGCGAACTCATGTAGATGAATATGTTCTCTGCACCGAAGGTATCGACCCAGTATTGGAATGCGTTGAACGTGTGCTCCTGGGCCATGCGAAGGAGGTGGTCACACAGGTGCGGTTTCTTGAGCATCCACTTGCAGAACTGCTGGGTGCCGCAGATGTTTGCCGCCATGCAGAATGCCGACCTGGGAAAGAAAGCGGCGGGAAGCCCGTTTTGGACCTCTAGCCTGGCGAACTCCATCGCGTACGGGATGCCTCCTGCGGTCCTGGGATCGGGCATCTGGAGGTTGAGGACTTCCTCCTCTGTTGGAGCGGGGAAACGGCTGATGGAAAGCGCGCCCTGGTACTCGCTCTCGGGGAACTTCACGTCCCCACCGAAGTCCCAGCCACCGAGCAGAGTGTGGGCAAATATCTGGGGAATGAGTTCCCAGTCGTACTGCTCCGCAGTCCAGATCGTTGAGCGGAACGCTTTCTCTGGCTCGTTGTAGGCGCTGGCTATCGAATAGCCGCAGTTGCGGGTGCTGAATCCTGTGCTGTTCCCGTGAATAGGGACTCTGTCGACCTTCTCCCCCCGGAACAGTGCCTCGATTCGTTGGCTATAACCCATGTTGTGGGACCTCCGCATGTCAAAGTGTGTTGGGACACGTGTCAGGATGGCACAACGAGCCGGCTACTGTGCCGGCTACTTGATGCCGTAGGCCTTTCGGGGGTTGTCCCAGAGCACCTTTTCTATCTCGGCTTCGCTAAGGCCAAGGCGTCTCATCTCGAACGCGGTCTTGGGCACGGCAAGGCTGTCCGACTCAGGAATGCCGGCGTCGCTGTCAACCAGCACCAGGTCCCTGTCACCTGACTTGACCATCTCCGCAGCATCGGCGGCGCTAACCTTGCGCCAGGGCTGTACTGTAATGCCCGCGTAGCAGCCTGCTTCCGTAATCATCTTGACGTCGGTGGGATCCGCGTGGTCTATTATGACCTTGGCTCGGTCGAGCTTGTGCTCCTCTATCATTCCGAGGTAACGGTCAACCCACTTGGGCTTCTCTGTCAGGGGGGTGTGAATCGCAACAGTCTTGTTCGCATCGCGGGCGATGTCCAGCTGCGCCCTGAAGATCTTCTCCTGGATGGAGAGGTCTGAACACGTGATGGAACGGGGCTCAAGGCCCACCTCTCCGACTGCAACGATCTCGGGCCTGCTGACGCATTCAGGCAGCCGTGCTAAAGTCTTCTCCCACTCGATCGGGATGCCAACCATCGAGATACACGCGCACACGTGAACGTCGATGAAGTACTTGGCTGCCCTCCATGTGTGGAAATCGAGCATCCTGTCCACGAAATCGAAAGTCGCAGTCCAAGGTATACTCGTAGCGACATCGGGCTCGGCGATATGGGCGACAACCGACTTGACATTGGAGATGGTCATCAACTGGAGGTCGCGCTGGTTCAGCGCCGCAACATGAACGTGACAATCCATCAACTGCATCTCTAGACTCCTTTGCTCTAAGCCTGCTTGCTGACGGTGACAGTCCCGCTGGACCCGTCGACGGTCACAAGATCGCCAGTGGCTATGAATTCAGTTGGGTCTTGCTCCAGTTCCGTCACGGCGGGAATGTGCATGACTGTCGTGCCAAGAGCTATCTGCGGGTTGATTTCCTTCACGATGACAGCCGCAGGTTGCGCTCCGGCAACTCTCGTTACATGTGCCGCATGCGAGAAGGCGGATGACCCTTTTCCAGTAAGGAACACGAGCACCTTGCCCTTCACACTCTGACCATGGAGTCCGTGACCTAGCTCTGTGACAATGCCGGTCATGGGGTCAACACCACCGCACCAGGAGATGGCCTCGGTGGTTACGAGCGCTTCTCCCTGAGCAACGCCGGGAGCTACGGGACGTCCCTTCAATATCCTTGTATTCATTTCAGTTCACCTCTCCACTGGCCTGTGATGGCGGCATCAACGCATTCCTTCATGCTGCCGTACCAGACGTTCTGGTAGCCTCTCAGCCCGGTCATGTAGTAGGTAATCTTGGCGGCGTCGGTTGCCACAACGCTCGACGTGGGGAAGTAGATGTTGATGGGGCAACTGTCAACCAGGATGTGACCGCCCGCTGCCTCGATAATGTCCTTGTAGCCGCTTCTCTCGGCAACTGTCTCAATGGACTTGGCCGTGTACACGAGAAGAAGAGTGTTCTCGTTGACGGTCTTGCCCTCGAGCAACCTGGCCAGCTGGGCTATCTGGCGGATGGAGTAGTGCGGGCATCCGATGGCGACGACGTCTACGTGGTCCTTCTTGGAGCTGTTGAGACGGTCGTAGCACTCACGCCGCTCCTGTGCACCGTATTGCACGGTGTGTGTCGGTGAACGTCCCCCTGTGGCTTCTTCGAGGGTGTGTGCTTCCGGCGTCACGCCTACGATGTGGTACATCTCGATGCCACCACAGCTTGCACCCGTGGCGCAGAGCCCCTTGAGGATGTCCGGATTTGGATGGCGTCGGCCGCGAGGGTAGATGGGGATCTCGGTACCAATGGACCTGCCGACGTGGCATCCCATAAGCTCGTATTCCATGACGTTGTCGAGGTCTATCGCCTTGTCGTCGATCTGGACGAGCGTTGTGCCTCTACGATTCTCATCAAGGTGGAAGCCCCACAGAGGCGTCTTTCCCGTCAGTGCGGCAGAAAACGAACTCTCCAGTCCTTCGATATTGGTTCTTGCGCCGAGTACTGCGTTCGCAAATGAGATGGCGGATGACTCCACCCAGGCAACGTGCTCGCCGTATGCCGGCGCGCTGCCGCACTGGTAGGGAGTGCATGTTCCTGTGATACTGACGCCGATTCGTTTGCAGTATCGCTCGGTTGCAGCAATGAGGTCCTGGAGGATCTGTGGAGCTTTGACCAAATCGGCGTGCCCGTTTGCAAGGTCTATGGTGAAGAGATGGTTCGTCGTGTATGCCTTCACCCTGTCAACCACGAGTCTCTCCTGGCTGTCCAGGAAGTACTCGCTTGCGATGTCATCGATATCGATTGGCTGTCTGAAGACGTCGGTATATGCGAAAAGCCCCGAGAGTATGAAGACGTTGTCCACATCCACGAACTCCTCGGCACCGAGCGCATTACCGTACTTGACGAGAAGTTCCATGGCTTTCTGACGGATGGACCCCTGTTTCCCGTCAAGCATTTCTTGTTCGTCAGCCTTCAGTCTCACGTTTATGCTCCTTCGTTTGCGGCAAAGTGATTGCTCATGTCGCTGTTTCGGTCAGAGAGTGGAGACACAGTCCACGAAGAGGAACGGCTCCGTGCCCGCCCGGGGACCGATGGTGTGTGGTTCGTTGGAGGGGATGAAGACACAGTCTCCAGGTTTCACCAATGTCTCTCTATCCTCGGTGATGATGATACCTTTGCCCCCTACCACGAAGACATGGTGCTCCCAGGCATGAGTGTGTATTCCGTGTGGCAACTCGTCCGAGGGGTCGCTCTCAACAACCCTCATAGAGAACGACGCTCCGTCCTCTTTTCCAAATATTCTCCTTATGGCGACCCCTTTGGGAACACTCCCGACTCCAGGGGCTGACTTCATAGGTTCAACGTCGCGGAAGCTGACTGCTTTCATAACACGTCTCCTTCAATGACTTGAGTCACAATTGGCCCGCACTACGACCGGCGCGATTTCATGCTGCGCCCTGTCGCCAACCGACAACGGCAGACAGACCTCGTGACAATCCTCTCGATTCTAGCTCTTGAATACTTCAACCGTTCCGGCGTCCCCATCGACCCTGACCCGGTCTCCGTCTGCAATTGCCTCGATAGGGTCGCTGTCGAGAGCTGTCACTGCGGGGATTCGCATGGCCAGAGAGGCAAGTGCGGTCTGAGGGTTGATGTCGCGTATTATCCAGGCAAGGGGGGCGTTGCCCGCCAGCTTGAGACCGTATGCAAACTTGGAGAACGCTGAGGACCCTTTGCCGAATGGCAACACGAGAATCTTGCCTGCCACGTTCTGTCCCCGAAGATGGTGCCCTCGCTCGGTTATCTCTCCTGTATGTGGGTCTACTCCGGCGCACAACGCGATTCCGGATTTGCTGACCAGAGCTTGGCCCTCCGCCACCCCTCCGTAGACCTTTCTTCCCTTCAGCACTATGGTCTTCATCTGAGTTCTCCTCTCCACCTACCGGTCAATGCCGCATTGATGCAGTCTTCCGTCGCTCCATACCAGACATTGGACCAGCCTTTCTGTCCTGCGCACTGGTTCACTATCTTGGCGGAATCCAGCGCGATAGTGCGTGACGGGTCGGTTCGAATATGCATCGGGCAGCTATCCGTGATTACGTGTGCTCCCGCGCTGCGGTAGATATCCATCCAGCCGCTTCTCTCCGCCGCGAACTTCATCTGGCTGGAGGTGAAGATCATGAGCCTGACGTTGTCAGCAACCTTCTTGCCTTCCAGCAATCGGGCCACAACACTCAATCGCTCCAGGTTGAAATGAGGACATCCGATTGCCACAATTTCGACGTCTTCGTTGCTCGCAGTATTGGCACGCTCGAATGCCTGTCTTCTCTCCTCGAGTCCATATGTCAGGCGGCCCTGGGGTTTGCGTCTGGCGGTAGCCTGCTCAAGCGTGTGAGCCTCCGGCGTTACACCGACGACATGGAACATGTTAACCGCGCCAGTCACTGCCACTGATGACGCCAGATTCATCAACTTGAACATGTTCGGTCGCGTGCGGACATTCACGAATACGGGCAGCTGGTTGCCAACGGCGAATCCTGAGTAGTAGCCGAGAAGGTCCCAGTCCATGACAGTCTCAGGCTGCGCCTCTACGTGAACGATGAAGCTAGCCAGGCGATTCTCGTCGCGATGAAAACCCCAGTCAACCGTCTTCCCCGTCAGTGCGGAGGCAAAGGAGCTATGGTCACCCTCGATGTTTGTTCTTGCGCCGAGCACCGAGTTGGCAAACGCAATCGCAGATGACTCGGTCCACGCGCAATGCTCTCCAAGAACCGGGATGTTGCCGGCCATGTAGGGACAGCAGGTGGAGGTCACGGCAACGCCGATTCGTCGCAGGTACGCCTCAACCCCGACTACAAGGTCCCGGAAGTTCGCGGGATCGTGGCCTGTCGTGGCTTCCTGCATGTCCCAGTGGTCAACGTCTATGGTGGTGTTATGGCTGGTCGTGAATGCCTTGACGCGGTCGACCACTATGGGAGTATCGCTGAGGAGTACAGAACTAGAGATGAATGCGTCCATGTCATAGATGTCGAGATTCGCATCCAGGATTTCAGGGCAAAAGTGGAAAGAGGTGAGAAGGTGGACATTGTCTGTGTTGACGAATGTCTCCGCACCCAGCGCGTCTCCATATTCAACGAGCAGTTGCATCGCTCGTTGACGTGCGGCCCCTTCTTCTCCGCCGAGCATTGCCTCCTCATCGGGGGATAGTCTCATAGTTGCAGTCCTCCTTTGTTCAGCGGAACCTCAACCGGTGCCAACAACAGCAATAGGAGCATGACGCTGTCGTCATTGCACAAGCACCGATCAGGCGATGCAGCGGATCCGGTCATGGCACGAGTTGTTCAATCAACAGGTTCACGTCTTTCAGTTTCTGGAGATTGCGCACGATGTCGACTATCTTTTCAACCTTGGTTGACGGCAGTGGCTCGACGGCGAAGGGAACACATCCCCGGAACTTGCTCTCGACTTCATCCATGTTCATGGGGTTCTGAGGAGTGCCTTTCACGTAATCGATTCTGTGGTGATACTCCTGGCCGCTCTTCGTTGTGATACGGACCTTTGCCCCATCGAACCCGGCGGGGCAGAAGGCCTGGATCTCCGGGTCGATCTCGCAGACTATCCTGGACATCATCTCGCGAATGTTGCTGCGTTGTATGGCCTCATCGCTGAAGTCCGCGATTGCCACCGACCTGTTCACGGCGGCACACGCGATGCAGTAGGGGATGCTGAACTGGCAGTCAACTATCGATCGTGGATGATAGCGGTATTCCTGGGGTGTACACACCACCTCGTAGCTGGGCTTGTTGACCCCCACGACGATTTCGGCAATGTCACCCGGCTTGATGTCGTTCTTCTGGACACAGGTCAAGGCTGTCTCGATGGCGGAATGCGTGTATGTGCACGTGGGATACCCTTTGACGCGGGTATTCACGGCTTCGAATTTCTTCTCCGATAGTCCCCTGGTGATCCACTCGGGGTTGTTCTCAGGGAAGAAGGCCTGGTACATGCCTTTTGCGCCTTCGAGCATGTTGTGAGTTCCTGATACGCCCTGCTGTGCAAGGAGAACGCACTTGATTGCCGTGTCTGTGACGAGGCCGTGCTGGACCCTGCACTTAAGTGCGCAGTCGATGAACATCTGGCCGTCACATCCACCTTGTGTGTAGGCCAGGCCCATAGCGTCCAGCATCATCTCCTCGTTCAGCTTCAGCAGTTTGCCTACGGCCGCAACGGGACCCCATATTCGAAACACGGAGTGTGTCTTGGCGCTGCCCACGGGCGTCACTGTATGAACCGAGGCCCCGGTTCGGACTATCACTTCATTGCCAAGAGCAACGGCGGTTATCAGGTCTTTCCCGCTGCCTGCGGTGAGTTCCGCAATCGGAAGAGCCGCCGGCAGTGTGTATTCCGTTGTATGCTCATTCGCCTCGGGATGCACCGCTCCGTAGTCCAGTGCTCTCGCCATTGGCCCCATGGCGAATGCGGCCAAAGGAGCGGGCACCTTGCCTCCGAAGAACGGGATTGTGCTTTCTTCGGTGCCTCCCCAGGCCTTGGAGAGATTGACCGCCGGCTTGATTCCCGGGGCTGACGAGCCCGCAATCATCACCCCCAGCGTGTCGAGGATATGCGCCTTCGCGTAATCGACGACCTGTGGCGACAGATCATCGTAGTTTGTGTTTACCACGAAGCTAACAAGCTTCGACATCAGGTCCGGCATTGCCAAGCCTCCTTCCGGCTGTAGTTGCTTGCGCCTTGATATCCTCCGTATCGGTTGCCCACGTCTACTTGATCATCTTCTCAGGAAGCCAGGTGATTACTTCAGGAAAGATCACGCAAATGGTGATGCAGATAGCTATGAGAATCAGGTATGGCCATACGCCCTTGTACATGTCGGTGTATTGCACGTCCGGGGGAGCCACGCCCTTCAGATAGAAGGTTGCTGGCGCGAACGGCGGTGTAAGGAATGACATCTGTAGGTCCAAACACATCACAATCGCGAACCACAGAGGGTCGAACCCCAACAGCTTAGCCAATGGCATGAAGATCGGGATTGTGATGAGTAGAATGCCTATCCAGTCGATGAACATGCCCAGGACAAAGATGATGAAGAGCATCAACGCAAGGAGCCCGTATGGGCCCAGGCCCAGGCCGATAAGGAATCCTGTCACCACGTCGCCCCCGCCAAGTCCCAGAAAGACAGCGGTGAAACAACTTGCACCAAGCATTACGAACAAGACCATCGAGGTCGTCTTCAAGGTACCAATGAAGGCGGCTCTCAGCTTGACCCAGCTCACCTCTCTGTACATCAGTCCTATTAGTAGAGCGACGAATGCACCGATGGCGGCAGCTTCCGTGGGTGTCGCAATGCCGAAGAAAATTGCACCCAGCACGCAGAATATCAAGAGGACAGGAGGAATCACTCCCTCGACAGCTTTGCTAAGTCGTACTCGAACCGGCATTGCAGTGCGCTCGTCTTTGGTCATGGCTGGACCGTCCTTCGGTCTCAGCAGACATCTGATAGCGATGTAAGCCATGTAGAGCAGTGAAAGTAGCAGGCCGGCTGGAAACGCTCCCAGAAACAGCCGGCCAACCGACAGAGTTGCCTGCGATCCTAGAACGACGAGCATGATGCTTGGCGGTATGAGAATACCGAGATCGCCGCCCGCACAGACCGTGCCAGAGGCAAGGTCCTTGGCGTACCCGTACTTCAGCATCATTGGCAGGGCCAGAAGCCCCATAGTCACAATGGATGCACCGATGATGCCAGTGCTGGCAGCGAACAGAGTGCAGACGACTATTGTGGCAATACCTAGCCCCCCTCGCACAGGACCAAAGATGAAATAGAGGCCGTTGTACAAGCGGACAGCAATCCCAGTTTGCTCCATGATGTATCCCATTAGAACAAACAGCGGCACGGCTATCATGATGTAGTCCGACATCATGCCGTAGCCACGAGAAACGAACATAAGTAGTACTTGGTTTCCCCAGAATACCAACCCGAAAAGGGTGGCCAAGCCGCCAAGCACAAAAGCAATAGGAAAACCCAGCACACAACCGACTAGAAGCAACGAAAACATGAGGATGGCCACAGTGCTACTCATGGGGCGTCCTCTTGAGCGTCTTGATGAGCTTGGTCACCTCGGAGATTCCTTGAAGCGCCAACAGGGCGAATCCCACCGGAATGGCGGTTTTCAAGGGGTATACGGGAGGGTTCCAAAGCGTCTCTCCGGTTGTCTGCAGATGGCCCCATGAGTAGGCTGCGAACTCTACACTCTGGAACAGGAATGTGAGCACGAATGGAAAGAACAAAAGGGCGTACCCTCCAAGAGCTAGGTAGGTGCGTGCATGTGGAGACATCCTCATGACGATGGAGTCAATGCTGGTATGCCCACCATGCAACAGCGTATATGCTCCGCCAAGTATCCAGAAGGCGCCGTAAATCATGTACGACAGCTCATGGCCCCAGTACGTCGGAGAGTTTGCCACTCGCCTCGCTGCCACATCCAATAAGACAACCACGAGGAGAGGGAGGAGGACCCATGAAATGAGTCTTCCTCCCTTGTCGTTTATGCCATCGATGATAGTCGTCAGGGCAGTTCCGGCCTTAGTATCGGGCGCTGTACTGCGTAGTTGCCCTGTGCGTCCCTCCATGGCTTGTAAACCTCCAGGAAGTCATGCTGTGACCTGAGTATCGCTGCATAGTCCTCGTTTTCCGCAGCAAGCCTGGCCTGCACTTCGAGCAAGCGCTGCTGCAGCACTGAAAGGTCTTCATCGCTCAGCCTGGTAATCTCTGTGCCGTACTCTTCGAAGTTCGGATAGTAGATGGCTGAGTTGACGTCCATGCGCGCGGTGGTCCACACAAAAGCACTTTTGCAGCCATTTTCGACGATGGCCTTGAGATCGTCCGGCAGCTCGTTCCATGCATCCAGGTTTATCATGAATCCGTGTATAGTCCCTGGCTGATGCCAACCCGGAAGACACCAGTACTTGGTCGCTTCCTGTATTCCTATCTGCCAGTCATAGCTCACAGGTCCCATTTCGAGACCGTCGATGACGCCTCTCTCAAGCGCTGGCCAGATATCGCCGGGGGCCACCGTGATAATCTCCGCTCCGGACGCCCTCAGAACGTCCTTGACCTCATTGCCGGCGCCCCGCAGCTTGAGGCCATCAAAATCGTCTAGAGTCTCGATCTTCTTGTTTGTTCTGAAGCCCGATTCCATTGGCTGGACCCAGTTCGGGAAGTACATCATCCCGTATCTGCCGTAGAGGTCCTGATACGCCTGGAGACCATCGGCTGCCCAGATCCAGTTCATATAGTCCTGTGGACCCAGACCGAAAGGCATCAGATTAAGTGGGCCGAACGCGTAGTTCACCCCATTCCAGTACGATGGGTAGTCTTGACCGGCTTCGACGGTTCCCCCGGCAACAGCTTCAAAGATCTCCGCCGTGGGCAGCAACGCATTCGCAGGATAGGGGGTAATATCGAGGCGTCCGCCGCTCATTTCTCGAATGACGTCGCAAGTGTACGTCTCACCCGCCCACTGATCGTTGTCGCCGGACGGTGATACCGTCTGACATCGCCATTCAAAGGTCTCGACGCTCGGCGCAGCAGGGGCTGCGGCCTCTTCTTCCTCTTCTTCGGCCGGCGCTGCTTCCTCCTCTTCAGCCGGTGGAGCGGACTCGGGAGCGCATCCAACAGCGACCAGCGCTACAACAAGCAACAGGGCAACCAGGAAATCTCTAAGTTTCACCTTGCCGTACCTCCTTTTCCTAAGTATTGTCTGACCACGCTTTCAGACAGACGCGATCACATCGTCTTTCGGATTGGTACCAGATGTTCACGCTTGACACACTTCTATCGAGAAGGGAGACACTGCAACAGCAGAGCTGTCTCGCTCAGTGGTGCTGAGTCCTTCAGGGATCGATCCGTCTCTCGCCAGATCACCTCCTTCGCAGCGTGATTCTCGGAGTGGCTAACAGCTGTATCAGTTTCTTTGTTGGGCGTTGCACAGTGGGACTTCTGTCTTGCTCGGGCGTCGGCTGAATCTCTCTGTGATCACCAGACCTCTTTCAGCTGGCGCTGAAGCAGCTACCGGCGATTCCACACCTGACCGGTTGAGTGCCCCATCTGTGCAAGCCAACCACACCCACCAGCCGCCTGCAACTGCCGGCCAAGAATGCCCTTACTCGCATCTAACGTACGCCTATAGTTCTCAACATGGTCTAAACGCAGGTGAGTGGAGCGATAAACAACCCGCTAAAGGAGCAAAGCGACGTTGACGAAGTCGGCTCACCTGGCGGGATGTCCGGCTCTGTCGCCAACAGCGCGTGGTCGCATTCTCGGATGTTGGAAGTCAGGTCCTTGCATAGTGGAAGAAGCCAATCGAACAGGCCTCACGAAACATACAAGTGAGATTCGGAGGGCTGGCTTGCGGTCGAAGCCCGCCTGCAAGTGGGCGTGGATACAACTCACGAGAATGTGTCCTGCGCACGTGACCACATTGAAGCGCGGCAGCACCCTTTCGGTTGCAGTGGCTCGCGATGCGTCACATCGTGGCAGTTGCCATGTGAGCAGGGTCTTCTTTGGCGAGCGGAAGCTCTATCGTGAAGGTAGCCCCACCGCTCGCGTTGTTGGCGGCACTGATTCTGCCGCCATGCTCTGAGATGATACCGTGGCAGATACTGAGTCCGAGTCCTGTGCCCTGTCCGATATCTCGTGTGGTGAAGAACGGGTCGAAGATATGGTCCATATGCTCTTGTGTAATGCCGGGACCGCTGTCCGCCACAGTAACGATGGCGCTGGCTCTAGTTGAGCGCGTCATGATGGACAGAGTGCCTGACCCGTGTGACAGCCGCATTTCGGTCTCAGCGTTGCATATGGTGTTCAGGAATACCTGCTCGAGTTGGGCTTGATCACCCAGTACGGGTGGAAGCAATGGGTCAAAGTCAGTGACGACGTCGATATCGTTGTCGTTCAGGTGAGGTTGCCGTAATCGAAGTGCGGCCTCGAGCACCGAGTTGAGCGCTACAGGTTGCCTTACGGGCGCCTTCCAGCGGGCAAACGCAAGCAACTGCTCAACGATCCCGGCAACTCGATGGCCTGCCTCCAGTATCAACGACGCGTATTCGCGGCTGTCTTCGGGGAGGTCCTGCCTTAGAAGCAAGTCTGCGAAGCCTATGATTCCTGTTGTCGGGTTGTTGATCTCGTGTGCGACTCCTGCAGCCATCTGCCCGATTGATGCCAGTCGTTGCGCGCGGTGTGCCTTGGCCTCCGCCTCGCGTTGGGCCTCGAGTGCATGCCGCTCGTCGGTGACGTCGCGTCCGAGGCACACGACGCCAATGACGTTATTCCGCTGGTCGACAAGAGCCCTCATCTGCCATGCAACGGTTCTCTTCTCACCAGTCCTGGTCGTCACCACCGTGTCAAGTTGGTTGGTGTTGGTTCCTTCCTGGACGTCCTCCATCGCCTGGAAGAACTGTTGGCGACTGGTAGGCTGGGGGTAGAGGGACGTCCAGATAATGCTGTCCCCCATTACAGATGTGCGCGGGTGGCCCGTAATGGTCTCGGCGGCCTTGTTCCACAACCCCACTCTCATGTTGGTGTCGCATACTATGAGCAACACATCCGCACTCTCAACAACGCTGCTCAAGTACCCGTTGAGGCGATGTATCTCTTG
>CAZQML010000144.1:0-3549 GCA_964594245.1 uncultured Dehalococcoidales bacterium
TCCTCAATGGCAACCGATGTATAGGCAGTGAAGCCGGAGGATGCCGCGCGGCCGGGGCCGAAGAGGGCAGGGAACCGTACGGCGCGAAAATCCATGCCGTATCGTCGGACATAATACTCGCCAAGGCGCTCGCTGCAGACCTTGCTCACACCGTAGAGGGTGGTCGGGTGTTGGGCGAACTCATTCGGCACAAGCTCGCGAGGGGCATCCGGGCCGAAGGAAGCCACGCTGCTGGCGTACACGACCTGCTTCACATCGAAGAGGCGCGCGGCCTCGAGGACGTTGTAGGTGCCCTCGATGTTGACCTGGAATGCCGCCTGTGGATATTCCTCACTCGCGGGTGGCAGTAGCGCGCCCGAGTGAAAGATGATGTCGGGACGTGTTTCGTTCACTGCGGCCGCCAACTGCGCCCAGTCGGCGACACTGGCGCGAACGGCCTTCACCTCACCACCCAGTTGCGCCAGCAGTCTCTCGTTCGAGGTGATGTCCAGCAGGGTGACCTCGTGTCCCTCCTTGAGAAGGAGGGGGGTGAGGTAGCTGCTGATGAATCCGAACCCGCCCGTGATGAGGCTTCGTGTCATGTCTTCTCCCTGGAGTCGAAATGTGGAGCCGGTGGTGAGCAGGCTAGTCCTGCGCGCTATCAGGCGCGGCGTCCCTGCCGTTGCCCTGAGGAAGCGGCTTGCTGAGCCCGATGCGCGTGTAGTATTCCTCGGGAATCATGGCGGGGTCCTTGTAGAAATACAGCGTGCAAGGGGCCTGGGGGTCGTCGGGGTCGTAGTCCGCCACCAGCCGCGTCGGTACACCCGTCGCCTGCATGGCGGTCAGCTCGTGCCAGACAGAGCAGTGCAGGCAGTAGTAGGAGACGTTCTTCTTGCCCCACGACCAGGGATAGGCCTGCCTGGTTGTGCCCAGGTTGAAGGGGGGTTCTGTGCGCGCAGGAGTCCTGTCCACCTCGCCGCCGCGGCGCATCCTGCCGCCGGCGCCACACGGGTCGCAGGAAAGGACGAAGCGGTCCTCCTCCTCGCGCACGGTGATGGTGCCCTGCTCCCCCGGACCGGAGCGGTGGGCCCTCATCTGTTCGGCATACCATTGCACCAGCTGCTTCTTCGTCTTCAGTCCCTTCAGCTGGCTCAGGAACACCCCGTTGATCTTGTCCTTCGAGTAGGCGAGGACCTCGGGTAGTCTCTCCTCGCCGCAGTTGTCGGCTATCCACGTCAGCAGGCCATAGACCCAGTCGCAGTAGAGGTCGTGCAACCCCTTGCCCTCTATCTGGACATAGTCGATGAGTGCGAGCGCCGTCTCGGCGTCTCCGGACCTGACGGCCTCTCGAAGCCTGTCATAGGAGCTTATGCCCAACTCCTCGATTGGCTCGTCCACTCTCAACGGACGGCCGAGGAGTTCCTTGTCGATCTTCAGCATTTCTCAGCCCCCCGTTTTCACCGCGTGGGCGATTTCTACGAACTCGGCCTCTGTCAGCTGTCTCTTGGAGTCATGTGAGAACTGCTTCACGCGTCGGAGTACCTCTGCCCCCTGGTCCTTGTCCAGTTCTATGCCCAGAGCCTCGGCCCAGATTGCGATTGAGTCGATGCCGCTCTTCTTGCCCATCACGTAGCGAGGCTCGCGGTGGCCGACCAGCGATGGCAGGACGGGCACCGTCTCCGTGGGGTATCGGCTCCTGCTGTTGCGGTGCCAGCTCACGACCATGCCGGACTCGACGTCATATGTCTGCTCACCGACAAACGGTCGGTTCGGGCCCTGCCCTGCAATGTCGTCGACGAGGTCCGACAACTCGGTCAGCATGTCATACCTGATGCCCGCATCAACGCCGTACAGAATCCGCAGCGCCATCACTGCCTCAATCATGGGGCAGTTGCCGCCGCCCTCTCCGATGCCGGTAATCGTTGAATGGATGACTTCTCCGCCCTCAAGCACTGACATGATGGTGTTCGCCACCGCCATGCCGAAGTTGTTGTGGAAGTGGACCTCGAGGGGTTTGGCAATGTGCTTTCTGATGGTGCGTGTGTAGTATGACGCGCCGTGCGGTGACAGAACGCCGAACGTGTCTACCAACCCGAGGGCATCCATATGCCCCTCGGCAGCGACGCGCTTGATGAGCTTAAGGAACCAGTCGATGTTGGACCTTGTGGCATCTACAGGAAAGAACGAGACGTAGAGCCCCTGCTCATGGGCAAAGCGGGTAGCCTTGATGGAGAGGTCGATAGCCTTCTCCATCGGCCACTTGTAGGAGTGGTCGACGAGATGCTCCGAGGATGGTATCTCGACGGTGACGCCGTCCACACCGCAGTCGACAGCCCGCTTGACGTCGTCAATCATGCAACGGCTGAGAACGAATATCTCGGGACCGAGCTTGCGCTTCACTATCGCCTTTATCGCGGCCTCGTCGTTCGGTGACACGGCGGGAGTGCCCGCCTCTATGCGGTGTATGCCTGCCTCGGCAAGCTTCTCGGCTATGCGTATCTTCTCGTCCCTGGTGAAGACGATGCCTGCCTGCTGCTCGCCGTCGCGCAGAGTGACATCGTGTATGCGCAGCCTGGCCGGGGGATTGAATCCGGCCGTCACCTCGTCAACGAAGTTCCACGGGCTGACGAACCAGCTTTCCGATTTCCATGGCTCTTGTGTGCCCGGCATGTTCGTTCTCCTGTGGGCTGCCGGATATGTCAGGGCTGCTTCGCCATCTGTTGGAGCTTGGCGGCCTCGCCTTCAATCATCTTGTAGCAGTGGACATCCTCCGGGAACCGCCCCGTCCTGACGTCAGCGACGTATTCCGTGATGGCCTTGACCGAAAGGTCTGCCAGTTCCGCGTAGCGTCTCACGAACTTTGGCTTGAATGCCTCCCAGAGGCCGAGAACATCGCTCACGATGAGGAGCTGTCCGTCGCAGTTGGGGCCTGCGCCGATGCTGTAAACGGGGATGTCGAGGTCCTTGGCGATGAACTCTCCCACCTCCGGTGTGACCGCTTCGAGCAGCAGCATCGCGGCGCCCGCATCGCGCACCGCCCGGGCGTCCTTTATGACCTCCATCGCGCTCTCGGCTGTCCTGCCCTGTGCCTTGTAGCCACCGAACTGCCCCGTGCTCTGGGGTGTCAGCCCGATGTGGCCGCAGAGGACCATGCCGGCGTCGACGATAGCCTTGATCATCGGTATGATGCGTCGCCCGCCCTCGAGCTTGACGGAATCGACCTCGGCCTCCTTCAGGAAGCGGACGGCATTCCGAACCGCATCATCGGGAGTCGTCTGGTATGAACCGAACGGCATGTCGCCCATGACATGCGTGTTCGGTGCGCCACGCCGGACGGCCTGGCAGTGCACTATGCACATGTCCATGGTCACGGGAAGGGTTCCAGACTGGTAGCCGTAGACGCAATTGCCCATCGAATCTCCAACCAGGATCATGTCAATGCCGGCGGTCTCCTCGAACGTGGCCGTCGGATAGTCATAGGCGGTGAGCCATGTAAGCTTCTCACCCTCCGCCTTCATGCGGCGAAAATCAAGGATGCCTTTCTTCTTAGTCGCCATACTGTTCCTCCTT
>CAZQML010000145.1:0-8936 GCA_964594245.1 uncultured Dehalococcoidales bacterium
ATGCTTGACATAATCGTGCCGCTGAAACAGGTGCCCGACATGGAGCGCGTCAAGTTCGACACGGAGGCGGGCAGAATCGACAGAAGTTCTGCAGCCGGAGAGATTAACCCGTTTGACTTGAACGCGCTCGAGACAGCCGTACGGCTCAGAGAGAAGGTGGGAGGGACGGTGACGACCATCAGCATGGGTCCGCCTCAGGCCGAGTCCTCGATCAGGGACAGCCTTGCACGAGGCGCGGACCGGGGGATTCTGATGGTAGACAGGGCATTCGCCGGAGCGGATACGTGGGCGACATCGTATACCCTGGCAAGCGGCATCCGGAAGATTGGCAGGTACGACCTGATTGTCTGCGGAGAGAAGACAGTCGACGGCGACACGGGCCAGGTGGGCCCGGAGATTGCCGAGTGGCTGGCAATACCCCACGTTGCCTACGTGTCCGAAATCCGGGACGCAGGCGATACCATCGTCGCGATTTGTGACATGGAAAACGAGCGCTACGGCATTGAGTCGCCGCTGCCTGCACTGATAACTGTTACCAAGGACATCAACGTGCCGCGTCTTCCAAGCTTCGCGGACAAGATAAGCGCGCGCAAAGCCGAGATCGAGAAGTGGGGCGCAGCGGAGATTGCCGACGTGGCTGATGCTGCGTACCTGGGACTGAAGGGCTCGCCTACGAGGCTCAACAAGGTCGTCATTCCCTCCGAGGAGGGCAGAAAGGGTGAGGTATTCCGGGGCAATCTTGACGATGCTGTAGCCAAAGTCGCCAATGCTTTACAGGAGCTCGGTCTGCTCGGGAGTGCGAAATGAACGAGCACAGAGGATTGATGGTGTTTGCGGAGCAGCACGAGGGCCGTATCCATCCCGTGTCCTACGAATTGCTCGGGAAAGGCACCGAGATTGCTCGGAAACTCGGCGTCGAGGTATCCAGCGTGCTGCTGGGCAGTGAGATGGGTGACGAGGTCAACGAGCTCTTCTACTACGGCGCCGAGAAGGTGTACTACTTCGACCATCCGACTCTGCGCGATTTCGACCTCCTGAACTACAAGCACAATCTGGTGCGCCTCGTGAACGAGGTGAAGCCGGAGACCATGCTGGTGGGAGCCACGCACCTTGGACGCTCGCTTGGTCCCAGGGTAGCCTGTGCCCTCGGCACTGGTCTCACCGCCGACTGTACAGGACTTGAAGTCGGTGATGAAGGAAACCTTGTCCAGATACGTCCGGCATTCAGCGGCAACATCTTCGCCCACATACGAACCACAACCCGTCCCCAGATGGCGACTGTCAGGTACAAGGTTATGCGCAAGCTTGACCGTGATACGACAAGGAAGGGCGAGTTGGTCCGCAAGGACGCGGACATCATCGATTCCGTCCTCAAGATAGTCAGCAAGGAGAGCGCGGGCGCTGTCAATATCGCAGAGGCGGATGTGGTGGTGTCCGGTGGTCGAGGACTCAAGAGTGCGGCAGACTTCGCGCTCATGGAGGAACTTGCTGCTGCGCTGGGAGGTGTGGTCGGATGCTCGCGGCCCATCGTTGACGATGGATGGATAGCCAAGGAACACCAGGTCGGCTTCAGCGGGAATACCGTCAAACCAAAGCTGTATGTGGCAGTGGGTGTGTCGGGAAGCCCTCAGCACCTTGCCGGCATGCGTGACTCGGATCTCATCGTTGCTATCAACGCCGACCCGTCGGCTCCCATATTCAAAGTCGCGGACTACGGTATCGTTGGAGACCTCTATGAAGTCGTCCCCAGACTGAGTGCCGAGGTGCGACGAAGGAGTTGAGAGAATGGTCACAGCAGAAGCTCTCAGGGACATTGTCGGAAGCGACTGGGTGGTCACCGACAAAGAGCAGACGGCAGGATACAAGACAGACGCAACTCCGTTCGCGGTAATGCCGGTGGCGGCTGAGAACATCATCGTAGTCAAGCCGGCAGACGCGCAGGAGATATCTGAAGTCATGAAGCTCGCCAATCGCGAGAAGACTCCGGTCTACGTGCGCGGCGGCGGCACGGGCATGGCAGGCGCGGTGATTCCGACCCAGGACGGCATCGTCCTGTCGATGGAGAGATTCGACAAGATCGAGGAGATCGACCACAGGAACCTCATGGTTGTCGCGCAGGCCGGCGTTACGCTCGCCAGTCTGCTGAAGGCTGTAGAAGCTGAGAACCTCCTCTTCCCACCACATCCCGGAGACGAGGGGGCGCAGGTTGGAGGCATGGTGGCCTGCAATGCCGGCGGGTCTCGCGCCGTGAAATTCGGCGTCATACGGAACTACGTGAAGGGCCTTGAAGTGGTCCTGCCCACAGGCGAGATTGTTACCATGGGCGGGAAGCTGCTGAAGTGCAACACGGGCCTCGACCTGATGCAGTTGCTTGTCGACAGCGAGGGGATTCTGGGGGTAATCACCAAGGTGATTTTCCGGCTCTATCCGATGTTCGCCGGGACAGCCACACTGGTCATCTCCTACGACAACCGCCATGATGCCATCGACTCGGTCCCTGCAATTCTGCAGGCCGGGATAATCCCGCTGGCTATCGAGTACATGGACCGTGACATCGTCGACATCACCGCGAAATACCTGAACATGACATGGCCTGCAGCCAAAGGCAAAGCGTACTTGATCATCATTCTCATTGGTGCGAACGAGGACGAGGTCTACTTCCAGGCGGAGAAGGTCGTGGAGGTGTGCGGGCAGCACAATGCTGTCGACACACTGATGACCGAGAGGCGCGAGGAGCAGTCAGCCATACTGAAGATTCGCAGCGAGGTGCAGTCGGCGATCTCTCCGAACGCGGACTCTCTTGATACGGCGGTGCCCCCGGCGGAAGTCGGCAACTTCATGGACGAGGTTGACAAGATTGGGGAGAGGTTCGGAGTCAAGATATACGTAGTGGGCCACGCCGCAGACGGCAATCTGCACCACATTCTGATGAAGGAAGTCGCCGACCGCGGACTGGTGGAGGCCATCAAGGACGAGGTCTATGAGGTCGCGATGCACTTGGGCGGCACCATCACTGCGGAGCACGGTATCGGCAAGAAGGGTATCTATCTCCTCGACCGTTACACGGACGAGAGGCAGAAGCAGATAATGCGCGATATCAAGAGGTCATTCGACCCCAACAACATCCTCAATCCCGGCACGGCCATCGTTCCGTGATAGGCGTCTGAGAACGGGCCGCGGGTGTCCCCGGCAACATGGTCCTGACAGCGGCGAGGGCTAGTCCTCGGATTCGGGTTCGGCAAGCACGCGCTCAACCTCCGGGGATAGGTCCCGGCCGCCATCAAGCAGCCTGCCGCCGCTATCATAAGGGCGGCGCTTTGAGATGACGATATCGCCTGCCGCGAGCGAGCGAAGCGTGGTGAGAATCAGCGGGAACTCGCGCCGCCGCTCGTGCTCACGGATCGCGTCTGCAAGTGCGTCAGTGTCACCTGCCCCTCGTAGCGAGGCGAACGGTTCGCCCTCAATCGAGAACGAGCAGTACGAGGCGGTGGGGCCACGGTCCAGCTCGGGAGTGACGATATGCACCATCGCGCCCGTGCGCGCGGTGCCTGTTCGCGCAAGCTCTGCCATCACCTCTTGCCACGTGCCCTTGGGCCCGTCCGGAAGCGCTGGGTGGAGGTTGAGCATCAGGTACTGTGTGCAGAGGAAGTCGCTCACGATGAGCATGTAGCCTGCCAGGAAGAACAGGTCGACATCGAATTGCTCGATGCGGCTTGACAGCAGGTGGTCGAATCTCGTCCGCCAGTCCGGCCCCGGAGCGCGCTGCCTGAGTCCGCTGGACGATTCACAGATGAGGGGCAGACCCTGTGACCGGGCGAAGTCGAAGAATCGGTCGGTCTGGGCTGCCTCACCGGGTTCCCTGTTGCTGAGCACAAACGAGATGCGGGCATCGAGCCTCCCCGCTTCTATGTCCTCGCAGACAACGCGCAGCAGCTTGAGGGAGGTCTCACCGCGCCCGGTTGACATCCACCCTAATTTCAGCATGGTTTCCTCCTCAGCTTCGCATACATGGTGGCGAAATGGACCAACACGCTCGACCTCGCTCCGGACAACAGGGCGTGTTGCATTGCCGCGAGGAAGCTCTGCGCGTCGGAGAAGTCGGGCATCTCGATCTGCACGCGTCCTATCTCTCGGGCTGTATGCGCGTCACTTCCTGCGGATGGTATCAAACCACACATGGACGCAAGCAGCCGGCACGCGACCCAATTGTCCGCAAACGGAGTACGCGCGTTGATTACCTCCACCATGTCCACCTGCTCAAGAACCTCGGTCGTCAGTAGCGCATTGCGCTCAAGGACCCGCTTCGACGGCACGTACCGCCCCGCGTCAAGCGTGCCCAGTGTCTTTCGAGGAGAGAAGGGTCTCCTCCCGAGGGGGTGAGGAATGCACACCAGCCCACCTTGTTCGCGCACACGCCTGATAGTCTCCAGTGGGGACAATCCGCGGGGAACAGGCTGACTGAGAAAGAGTCCGATGAGTTCTCCGTCGGATGTGAAGATCTCCTCACCGACGATGACCCGAACGCGGTCCAGTTCGCGCAGGCGCAAAGCCCCCTCTATGCAGTTGTGGTCCGTGACTGCAATGCAATCGATACCTTCCCGCTCACAGCGCTCGGCTATCGCCGTAAAGGACATGTTGCTGTCAGGCGAACAGCAGGTGTGTATGTGCAGGTCAACCTTGATCAAGAAGCCTTCTCGAGATACTGCCCGGTTCGCGTGTCCACCTTGACCACGTCGCCCACGGACATGAACAGTGGGACCTGGACGACGGCTCCCGTCTCGAGAGTGGCCGGCTTCGTGCCTCCCGTGGCTGTGTTGCCCCTGAATCCGGGCTCGGTCTCGGTAACGGTCAGTTCAACGGCGACAGGAAGCTCGACGCTCACGACGTCAGCGTCATGGACGAGCATTTCGAGGCTGAGACCGTCCTTCAGGTACTTGGCAGCGTCTCCCAACTTCTCAGCGCTCAACTCCATCTGCTCGAACGTCTCACTGTCCATGAAGTGGTAGACGTCCCCGTCGCGGTACAGAAACTGCACCGGTCGGTGCTCGAGAAAGGCGGGTTCGAAGCGCTCGGTTGCCTGGAAGGCCCGCTCGACGACTCCTCCACTCCTGGCGTCGCGCAAACGCAACTTGACCTGGGCGGAACCGCGCCCAATCTTGATGTGTGTGTACTCTACGACCTGGAAGACCTTGCCATCCAATTGGATGGCGATACCCTTGCGCAGCTGTCCTGCGTCAATCATGTCAGGCTCCTTTCAACAACGTGTCTGCGGACGATTACCGGCGGCATGTCTTGCGGCGTCAGCCGGGTTCACTCCCGGCAGACATCTAGCGTAGAACAACCACCGGGTCGTGTTTCGCAGCACAGGTGAGCGGCCGCACAACACCATCACGCAGCACGACCGTGTCCTCAATTCTAACACCACCCTGCCGGGGCAGGTAGATCCCTGGCTCTACCGTGAATACCATGCCTTCCTGCAGCACATCAGTCGACCTGCTGCTCACGGTGGGGCTTTCATGAATCGCCAGGCCAACCCCGTGACCCAATCCGTGCCCGAAGGCGTGGTCAAGACCGGCTTGGCGAATGACGCTTCGAGCAAGCTCGTCAGCATCCGATGCCCGCATGCCAACCCGGATGCCCGTGATTGCACTCTGCTGAGCCGCGAGCACCGTGCGGTATGCCTCGCCAAGGCTGCCCTCCGGCTCTCCGAGGAATACGGTGCGCGTCAAGTCGCTACAGTAGCCGCCGCTGGTGGCCCCCAGGTCCATGACGATGGACTCACCCTGCCGGAACTCCCTGTCGCCCGGCTCTGCGTGTGGCATTGCGGCATTCGGACCCGA
The DNA here is from genome assembly GCA_964594245.1 of uncultured Dehalococcoidales bacterium. Classification (GTDB taxonomy): domain Bacteria; phylum Chloroflexota; class Dehalococcoidia; order GIF9; family AB-539-J10; genus SKVJ01. The sequence goes on from CAZQML010000145.1 coordinate 5,841, forward strand.
GGCAACAATCACGCTGAAGGGCACGGGACCGCTACCGTTCTCGCGCAGCCACCTTTCAATCTCCCACGCAAGCTGTCGTTCGGTCATGCCGCACCGAAGCACGGAGCAGGCATGGCCGACAGCCCGGTCGGCAAGGGATGCCGCCGCCTGAATCAGTGCCAGTTCGGTGTCGTCCTTTGCGGTACGGAGAGACTCCACTATCCCTTGCACAGGAACAACGCGACACCCGGCAGCCAGTTCCGCAAGGCCGGATTCAATGGCGCGGCATGTCGCAAATGACAGGACATCGGCCTCGAAGCCGAGAGTCCGGACACCTCTCTGAGACACATGGCGCACGGCGAAGTCCACCAGCCCCCGCTCAGCCAGAGCGACCCGGCCGGACTGCACCTGGCCCTGCGCCTGGTCAACGTATCTGGAATCCGTGGCCAGTACGGCGTCGTCGTCTGACACGAGTGCCCAGCCCGATGAGCCGGTGAAGCCCAGCAGGTATCGCACGTTCTCGCGGGAGGCCACGAGCAGGCAGTCGAGCTCTCTCTCCTGCAGCGTCTGCCTGGCGGCTCTGAGCCGCCCCGGAAAGCCCGTGGTCTCTGCCTTATTCTTCGGCTGACTCATCGGCCTGACCTTCCGAATCGACGGCAGCCACCGCACCACAACTCAGGCACTTGGCCTTCCCCCTGCCCTGCTGCACGAGCAGCTTGCCGCATTGTGGACACGGTGTCGGTACGGGCCGGCGATTCGTGGCGAACTTGCAGTTGGGATAGCCACTGCAACCATAGAAGGTCTTTCCCTTCTTGGTGCGCTTCACTACCACTTCGGCGCCACAGTCGGGGCAGTGCGCTCCCGTGCCGCGGGCGAACGGCTTCGTCGTCTTGCACTCAGGATAGCCGGTGCAGGCAAGGAATCTCCCGAACCGCCCGCTTCTCACTGCCATCGGCCGACCGCAGTTCGGGCACACCTCATCGGACGGTTCAGTTACATCCACCCGTGCTATCCGCTCTTCGGCGCCATCGAGCTCGCTGGCGAACGGCACGTAGAACTCGCGAACGACGGAGACCCAGTCCCGTTGTCCCTGGGCCACCTCGTCAAGCTGGGCCTCCATCTGCGCGGTGAAGCCGGCGTCCACCACCTTCGGGAAATGCTCGCTCAGTAGGTCGCTGACTACGGTTCCAAGGCGGGTCGGGCGAAAACGCCCGGTCTCCTTGAGGACATAGTCCCGTTGCTGTATCACCGACAGCGTCGGGGCATACGTGCTCGGCCGGCCGATGCCCTTCTGCTCAAGCGTGCGCACGAGCGTTGCCTCCGTGTATCGTGGGGGTGGCTGCGTGAACTTCTGCTCCGTGCTGGAGTCGGCGTACGTGAGGCTCTCACCTTCCTGCACGTCAGGCAATTGCGACCGTTCCTCCTCGTCAGAGGCCTCGTCCGCCTTTTCCGTGTACAGAGCTGCGAAGCCGGGGAACTTCATCTTCGAGGCCGATGCCTCAAGGCGGAAACCGCTGTCGTCACTGTTGCGGGCATCCACCGTCACGATGACGTTCTCGTAGACGGAAGGGGCCATTTGACTCGCGACCGCTCGCTGCCAGATGAGTCTGTAGAGCCTCAACTGGTTGCGGTCGAGGAAGGACTGCAGGCTCTCGGGCGTGCGCTCGACACTCGTGGGGCGTATCGCCTCGTGGGCCTCCTGTGCGAACTTGCTCTTGCTCGCGTACCGGTACGGTTTTGCGGGAACGTAGTTCTCGCCGTAGGTGCGGGAGACATAGTCGCGTATTTCCGACACGGCAGCGGGAGCCATCCGTGGAGAGTCAGTCCTCATATATGTGATAAGGCCGGTGGAGTCTTCCTTGCCATGAGAGACTCCCTCATAGAGCTGCTGCGCGACAGCCATTGTCTGGCTTGCGGAGAAGCGCAATCTTCGTGACGCCTCCTGCTGCAGCGTGCTGGTCGTGAATGGAGCCGATGGCCTGCGCTGGACGTCGCGGGTCTTGACTTGCGATACCGTGTAGGCTGCGGACCGCAGCCGGTCCATCGTGTCGACGGCAACGGCTTCGCTGGAGACAGGGAACTTCTTGCCGTCGCGCAGGGCGACGACCCTGGCCCAGAAGGACTCCTCGCCTCTGGTACGCGCCAGCTTGACCTGCAGGACCCAGTACTCCTCGGCCTTGAAGCCTTCTATCTCCCTCTCGCGGTCAACCACTAGCCAGAGAGCTACTGATTGCACCCTCCCCGCCGAGAGTCCACGTTGGACCTTCTTCCACAGGAGAGGACTGAGCTTGTAGCCCATGAGCCGGTCCATCACTCTGCGGGCCTGTTGTGCGTCCACCAGGTGCATCTCGATATCCCGGGTGTGCTTGAAGGCTTTCTTCACCGCGTCAGCCGTAATCTCGTGGAACACGACACGGTGCAGCTTCCGGTCTTTGCCCTCCAGCCTGGCTGCGGCTACCAGGTGCCATGAGATGGCCTCACCCTCCCTGTCAGGGTCCGTCGCGAGATAGATGGAGTCAGCCTTGGCGGCCGCTGTTCGTATCTGCGACACAACCTTGGCCTTCGAGGGCGGCACTACGTATGTCGGTTCAAATGCGTTGTCAACGTCCACGCCCAGTGTGCTCTTGGGCAGGTCGCGTATGTGACCCATGGACGCAACCACCGTGTAGTCACGGCCGAGTATCCTGCCTATGGTGCGCGCCTTCGCCGGTGATTCGACAATAACGAGTCCCTTGTTCAATGCTATTCAGACCTCCATCGCCGAGAGACGACGTACTGCATGTTGCCGACGTTGAGGACGATTCCCTGCAACTCCAGTAGTGTGAGAGCAGCGGACACGTCGCCGCTTGGCAGCGCGAGCCGGCGCGCCAGCTCGTCGCAGTGTACAGGGGTTGCATCCATCTCGGCCAGAATCCGAATCTGGACCGAGTCCGCCTGTGTAATTCGCACAGGTGGCGCGTCATGGTCGGACGGACCGATGCCGAGTTCCTCCAGGATGTCGCCAGCCGTCCTGATGAGCTTCGCCCCCTCCTGGATGAGCCGGTTGGCCCCCTTGCTCTGAGGCGACAGGATACTGCCCGGGACGGCAAACACATCCCGGTTCTGGTCGAGTGCCTG
>CAZQML010000146.1:0-8729 GCA_964594245.1 uncultured Dehalococcoidales bacterium
GGTGGCTACGTCACAGCCTCTGGCTGCTCAGGCGGGTATACGCATGCTGCTGAAAGGCGGCAACGCCGTTGACGCCGCCGTGGCAACCGCTATCGCGCTGACGGTGGTGGAACCGACCATGAACGGTATCGGTGGAGACTCATTCGCCCTTGTCTGGGATGGCAAGGGCTTGCATGGACTGAATGCGTCGGGTCGTGCTCCCCGCAGATGGAGCCGTGAGCGCTTTGCCGGCCTCACTGAGATGCCGGCGATTGGCTGGGACAGCGTCACTGTTCCTGGTGCGGTCTCGGGTTGGGTGGCTCTCTCACGTGAGTTCGGCGTGCTGCCGTTCCGTGACCTCTTTGGCCCTGCCGTGGAATATGCCCGGCGAGGTTTCCCTGTATCGCCGTTGGTATCGACAATATGGTCGGAGGCGGCCGAGAAGTATCGTGAGTTTGACTCCTTCGTCAAGACATTCTTGCCGCAGGACCGTGCTCCTCGCACAGGCGAGTGGTTCAGCTGTCCCGAAATTGCAGAGAGCCTCCTGGACATCGCAGAGTCCTACGGGAAGTCCATGTACACGGGGCGTCTTGCCCGGCTCATTGCGGAATGGGCTGCCAAGACCGGAGGGCTGCTGACAGAGGACGATCTGGCCGGGCACAGTCCTGACTGGGTTGAGCCAGTGTCCGTGCAGTATGGAGACTACACACTCCATGAGATGCCGCCCAACAGCCAGGGAATCGCTGTACTCCTCGCACTGGGGATGCTTCGGCACACCAACGTTGCGGACCTGCCCCCGGACTCTGCCGGGAGCCTTCACCTGCAGATAGAGGCCATGGACAGGGCGCTTTCGGAAGTCCGGGCAGAGGTCGCTGACCCAGCTCATATGAGAACTAGCGCCGCGTCGCTTCTTGACGACGAGCGGCTCAGTGAGGCGGCTGCTACCCTGGGTGGCCCTCACGTCAGCCGCACGGAGTCGGCCGGCGACTCGCAAGATGGAGACACCGTGTTCCTCACTACGGCCGATGCGAGTGGAATGATGGTTTCGCTGATACAGTCGAACTACTTTGACTTCGGCTCCGGCATCGTCATTCCCGACACGGGAGTGAGTCTGCATTCCCGCGGGGCGCTATTCAGCCTCGAGGAAGGTCACCCGAACGTTGTGGCTGGAGGCAAGCGCCCCTTTCATACGCTCTGTCCCGGGTTTGTGACCTCGCACGGTCGACCCGTCATGAGCTTCGGTGTAATGGGAGGCCCAATGCAACCACAGGGCCATGTCCAGTCCTTCCTGCGCATCTGTGACCACCTGCAGAATCCTCAGGCTGCGTGCGATGCTCCGCGATGGTACGTATCAGTGGATGGAGCGGTGGCTCTTGAGCGCGGTCACAGTGAATCGGTCGTGAAAGGTCTTCAGGAAGCAGGGCATGTCGTGGAGGTCCTTGACTACGGAGACCCCTTGTTCGGTGGCGCACAGACCATTCTCGCCCTTGACAACGGCTACTGCGCAGCTTCGGACCCGAGGAGGGACGGCCAGGCGGTTGTCCTGTGACTAGTCCGCAGCCTGCTGGTCCGGGAAGAGTGTCTCCAGCCCGGCGAGCGACTGGTCGAGCAGCAGCGCCAGCATGGCCGCGGGCAGTGCACCCTCGATAATGAATGCCAGGTTGTCCTGTATGAGCCCCGCCACTATCGGTGAGCCAAGGCCGCCGGCGCCAATTACCGCTCCCACCATGGCGGTCCCCACGTTGATGACCACTGAGGTACGTACGCCCGCCAGTATGATACGCGCCGCGAGCGGTATCTCCACCTTCAGCAGAACCTGAAGGCCCGTCATGCCAATGCCGTGCGCCGCCTCACGAACGTCTGCCGGCACGGCGAGAAGCCCTGCCACCGTGTTGCGGACTACCGGCAGTAGTCCGTACAGGAACAGCGCCAGCACGGTAGGGCGAAGACCGAAGCCCATGAGCGGCACGGCAAGCGCCAGCACGGCCACAGGCGGAAAGGTCTGGCCCAGAGCCGTCAGGTCATTCGTTATGGGGAGAAAAGGCATGCCAAATCGGCGGGTGACGAAAACGCCGAGCGGCACAGCCACGATGATGGTCAGTGTGCTGGACAGTGCAATGAGCGCGATGTGCTGCAGCACGAGAGTGAGAAGACTTGCACGTGGATGGAGCACCTGTGCCTCATCTGGGAAGAGTGTTCGCAGAAGCCGCTCCCAGAGCGAGTCCTGACTGACGAGCACAAAGAAGAGTATTGAGAGGCCGATCAGCACGGCGAGGCGAGTGCGCGTTGCCCCTTGTTTGTTCATGCTACTCCGCAGTCGCCTCCTCGACGTCGCGAAGCGTAATCTCACCCAGGAGTTGCCGGTCGTCTCCGACTACGGGAATGGTGCGGATACCCTGTCCGAGCATGCGCGAGAGCGCTTCGCGCAGGCTGGACGTCTCGCGGATAGCGATTCGCTCGACCTCTGCATAAGAAGCCTGCATCTCGCGGCTGGCGGCAGTACGCTGCTCCGTGTCGGCCCACCCCAGCAGGCGGTTGGCATCATCGACCACCCAGACGTATCGGGGCAGACGCGTTGTCTCTGCGAGACTACGGAGTTGCTCTGCCCGAACGCTGGTGGCCGGCTTCATGAGCGTAGTCGCCGGGATGCGCGACAGCCTCTTCAGCGCGCGGTCGGTTCCGACGAAGTCGCGCACGAATTCGTTGGCCGGGTGTGCCAGCAACTCCTCGGGCGTGTCGTACTGAACCAGGCCGCCTGTCCTCATCACTGCCACGCGGTCTGCGAGTCGTATCGCTTCGTCCAGATCGTGTGTAACCAGCACCACGGTCTTCTTGAGCCTTCTCTGGATGTCCATGAACTGCTGCTGCAGTCTCTCTCTTGTCAACGGGTCCACCGCTCCAAATGGCTCGTCCATCAGCAGTATCGGCGGGTCGGCCGCAAGGGCCCGTGCGACTCCGACGCGCTGTGCCTCACCGCCTGACAATTGCGACGGATACTTCGCGGAGTATGCGGCCGGCTCGAGCCCGACGAGGGCAAGAAGCTCAGTGGTGCGCGCCTCCGTTCGCAGGCGGTCCCAGTGGAGGATGGAAGGGACGACGCCGATGTTCTGCTCGACTGTCATGTGAGGAAAGAGTCCGACGCTCTGGATTGCATAGCCGATGGAGCGTCGCAGTTCCTCTGGTTTTGCATGTCGGTTGTCCGTCTCGTTGATGAAGATGCGCCCATCGCTTGGCTCGACGAGGCGGTTGATCATTCGAAGTGTCGTTGTCTTGCCACAGCCGGACGGTCCGATAATGACGCATACTTCTCCCTCGTTGATTTTCAGCGAGAGGTTGTCGACGGCGGCGGTGTCGCCGTATCGCTTCGTAGCCTTTTCGATGCGAATCACTGTGCTGCCTCCATTCTCAGCCCGCGCGGGGTGAGACCGCGGATAATCACCCTCATGACTGTGTCCATTGCCAGCGCCAGGGCGATGATGGGCAGTGCTCCAAGCAGGATGAGGTCGGGAGCCGCCTGGCCAAGACCCTGGAAGATGAAGTGTCCCAACCCCCCTGCCCCGATGAGTGCGGCGACTGCAGTGTTGCCCACTGCCTGGACTGCCGCAGTACGCACACCCTCGGCGATGAGAGGGGCTGCCAGAGGGAACTCAACTTTGCGCGCAAGCTGCCGGCGACTCATTCCCATGCCGCGGCCCGCGTCCAGTGCCGCGGGACTGACCTCGCGCAGCCCGACGTACGTGTTGTGCACGATTGGCAACAGAGAGTAGAGCACCAGCGCGATGAGCGCCGGAGTCGCACCTACGCCACGTATGCCCAACTCGCGCAACGCAGGGTAGGCGTACGAGAGCGTGGACAATGGGGCGATGATGAGGCCGAAGAGCGCGAGGCTCGGGATTGTCTCTATCGCGCTGCTGATGATGATTATCGGCCTTGCTGCTCTTCTGCTGCGGGCTGCTGCTATGCCAAGCGGGATGGCGATGCAGGTGCCGATGGTCACACTGCCCACGCACAGAAGGACGTGGCGAATCGTCTCCTGCAGGAAGCGTGACTCATTGCCCTGGAACTCCTGCACTAGAGAGATGTCGCCATAGACCCCGGTCATGCCGACTGCAACGACGAGAACCGGGCCGAGCCATGTGAGAAGACTGCGGACTCTTGGCCTGTCTGTCAGTCCCAGTCGTGAGGTGTGGATGAGTATGTATGCAGCCAGCAGAGTCAGCCACACTCCCGCGCCGAGGGAGGCGCGGGCGACACTTTCCTGAGGTTCGAGGAGCCGGGTCGCGCCGGTGCCGGCAATAAGCAGCGCAAGGGGTAGCGCGATTGCGCCTGCGATACCCAGCAACAGCGTCCGGCGCTCGGAGCGTGTGCCGAAACTCGCCCACAGGCACGAGAGCCAGAGCGTGATGAAGAGAGCCGTGAGAGCTATTCCGGCGGCGCCCGGAAGCCCTACGCCTTCACCTGCGGCAAGCCGACTGGACCGTAGCGTCAACCACGGCAGGAGAAGAGAAACCGCGCCTAGTGCCGACCCCAGGACGGCAACCCAGTTGCATTGCAACACAGCCGACAGATTCCCCCTTCGCTCGTGGGAGCGCGTTGCTACAGGAAGCCCTCTGTCGTGAGATAGTCGCGCGCCACATCGGCGGCGTCTTGCCCCTCAAACGCGATTCTGGCGTTCAGTGTCTGCAGGGTCTCCAGGCTGAAGGACGCGAAACCGGGCGCCAGTATGTCCTCAATCTCCGGGTATGCCTCAAATACCTCTCCACGCACGATAGGCGCCGGTTCGTATACAGGCTGTGCACCTCTCGGGTCGCCCAGAACAACGAGGTCCAGTGCACTGAGAGAACCATCTGTGCCGTATGCCATGGCGGCGTTGACTCCGTCAGTCCCCTGCGCCGCTGCCTGCTCGGTCTGGGCGGTGTTGCCACCCGCGAGCGTCAGTAGTTGGTCCTCGATGAGTTCGAAGCCATATGCGGCCTGAAAGGCGGGGAGCGCCATGGGACTTGTGACGAATTCTTCCGAACACGCAATCTTGAATTCGCCTCCCGCGTTCACATACGTTGCCAGGTCATCAAGTGTAGCCAGCCCTTCACTGTCCGCAAGACTGCTCGGCACGGCGATGGCCCACGTATTGTTGGCGGGCGCTGGAGTGAGCCAGACGACGTTGTTGGCTTCGAGGTCCAGTTGGCGCACCGTCTCATACCCCTTTGCGGCATCTTTCCATACCTCGGGGTCGGTTCCATCGAAGAAGAAGGCTCCGTTGCCCGTGTATTCCGGGTACAGGTCGATTTCACCGCTCAGAAGTGCCTTTCGAACTATCGCGGTGGGACCGAAGTGAGACTTGTCCTCCACTTCGAACCCCGCGTCCTCAAGGAGCAGCATCACGGTATGGGCAAGCAGGGCTCCTTCAGTGTCAATCTTGGAGCCGACTACGATGGGGCCTTTGCCGCCACCTCCGCCCGCACATGCGGTGAGCAGCGCAAGAACAGTCACAAGAGTCACGGCTAACGTGGAGAATCGGACACGCATCTCATCCTCCTTTGCGTCGCCCTCCGGCAGCGCCGGGCGACGCACTCTGCTCTCGTTGACCCTGGAGTCTGTGGTCAGGCGCCATTATAGACACGGCGCCTCTATTTGTCGTGCCCTGGAGATGGAAGCACTCTCCCAGATGCAACAGGGCGACCGGGGAACCCCCGGTTCCTGCGGTCGCCCTGTCTGTGAATCCTGATGGTGGCGAAGTCCCTGTGAGGGGCTACGAGTTCTCAAGATGGGTCTTCATCTGGCCCAGGAGGACCCGCTCTCTCTCAGCGTGGGCCTCAATCTCAGAACGCAGGTTCTGTATGTTGATTTTCATTCCCCAGCCCTTGCCTTCCCATACCTCGATCCTGCTCCCACCTGAAGCGATGTCTTCGGCGCCCTTGAGCAGGGTGGCAACATGCTGGTTGATGACAGCGTGCTCCGCAAGCAGTTCAGCAAGTGCTGATGCCAGTTCTGGAGTTCCTTGCCGCTTGAATGCATCTGCCAGGGCAGTCTCCTCACGCAGGAAATGGGCCTTCAGTCCGCGGTCAATCGCCTCGAGCATCTGCTTCCATTTCCTGAGACCCTGGCCCTGGTCGTCAAGGCTCTTCGCTACGAAGTAGTCCTTGGTCTTGTCCCCCTGGAGCCTGGCTGCAGCTTCGACATCCCCGCTTACCTCGTCGAGATTCTGGAAGTCATGGTGGATATCCTGATGCTCATCGAGTATCTGCTTTATGAGAGCTATGGACTGGGAGTCACTCATTCGCTCACCTCCGGTTGGTCATTATAGTTGTTCGTGCGATGACAAGTAAACAACGAGGCGGGCGTGGCCGGGCGGTGACAGAGAGTCGCGCCCGGAGGGGTGTGGAAGATTGCGCCGTGGACTCTGGTTGACGCGGCTGAGTCATGTTAGCGTGGCCCGGCCCGGGTGGCTCTTACTCGCCCGGACCAGCGGGAGTCCCGCCTGCCGCACGGCGCGTGCAGCGCCACACGCTGCACCGTCGCGCCCCATCCAGCTACAGTGTACGGTCGGCCGGCGGCCCCTGTCCTACGATAGGGCTCCTTTGAGGGCCTTCACGCTGGCGAGCCATCCTTCTTCGGCCTCGGTCCACGGCACTGACACCAGGGAGAGCCTGATGGCGTGGGCCTCCCCTCCGTAGAACTGGTTGCACGGCACAGTCACGATGCCGCTTTCCTCAATGAGCCTGTCGGCAAACGGCTTGCATGGCTGGTCGCCTGTGCTCACGAGCACATAGAGGGCTCCGAAAAGGCCGTTAGTGGGCAGTATCAGGTGGTCGCCCATCTCCTGCACGAGAATGGACAGCCTGTTGGCCAGGACGCGGCAGACCCACTCGTAGCTCCTGGGTTCGTCCAGGAACCTCTTGAGCACCTCGGCGCCGGCGATGAACGAGGGCGTTGGACTGCTCAGGTTCTCCCTGCCGACTATGGCCTCCATGTTGTCGACCCACTGCTTGCTGCCGTAGGCAAAGCCGAAGCGCAGCCCTGCTATGAGGCAGGACTTGGAGAGGCTCGACAGGATGCAGAGGTGCGGGTAGTACTCCTCGCTGAGTTCGCGTAGTTGGTTGAGGCTGTCCTGCAGGAGCTGTGCATCGTAGGATGCGTGTGAGCCCTCAAGGCGGACGAGGGTGAGGAGATAGGGCGCATCCCAGACAACGGCGCCGTCGTTCGCGGCCATGATGGCGGTGATATCACGAAGCTGTTCCGTCGACATGTATCCCGTCGGGTTGTTCGGCATGCTCACGTAGCAGACCGAATCGGGCTTGACCTTGGCGCGGAAGTCGTCCATGTCGATCGACAGGCCGTCTGTCATTGCAACACGAACCTCTTCGAGTCCATGGGAACGTATGATTCCTGATGCAGGGCCGTACTCCCATTGAGGGATGAGCACTCTTGTGCCGGGCTTGATGGACCTGAGGGCGGCAGTCATGGCCTGTTGACCACCTGCGGTCACTATCACTCTGTCTGAGTCACTGTCGGCTATGGGCACGCCGTGCAGTTCTCTGAAGTATCGGGCGACCAGAGCCCTGATTGCGTCGGTGCCGCCGGTTGGCGAATACGCAACTCCCTTGGGAGTAGGATAGTAGGAAGCGACTATGCCATCCCTGAGGCCTTCGACAATCGAGCGCAGTTCCGGCAGGACGGAGTCTCCGACAACAACGTCCATCTTCGAGAACACGGGCTGGCTCACCAGCAGGTTGCCGATGTTTCCGCTGCTGAAGTCATAGACGTCGAGGCCTTTGTCCTTTCTCTGGACGGCTTTGGCCATCGCCTCTCGGATGGCCGGAGCTGGGGGACTGGGGAGCAGGTAGTCCTGTTTCATCTGCTGAACCTCCCTTTCACCGGGCGACGCACCGTGGCAGCGCGTCCCACGCCTTGTTGTTCTTCAATCATAGGCAAGGCGGCTGGCGGACGCAAGGGGTGCCCGGCAGGCGCTCGCTTGCCTGCATCGGGTGCCGGTGCTAGCATAACCCGGTACAGTTGAGGCTGGGCATAGCGCCCGGCTAGAAAGGCAGGAGTGACGATGGATGCTATTGCTCTGGAACTGCAGAAACGAGAAGTTCTCGGAAACAAGAACAAGGCGCTGAGGCGCTCGGGAGTGACACCGGCACACCTTTTCGGGCACGGGGTGAAATCGCAGCCGCTTCAGGGTGCGACGGCCGAGCTTGAGGGAGCGGTGCGCCATGCAGGGACGTCGAGACTCATCGGATTGAAGATAAGCGGAGAGAAACGGGCCAGGAACGTTCTGATACGGGAAGTCCAGAGACACCCGGGGACAGGGCTTCTGCTGCATGTCGACTTCTACCAGGTGCGAACCAAAGAGAGGATGACGGTTGAGGTTCCGGTGCACGTTGTTGGCGATGCTCCGGTGCTTCAGTCGAAAGCCAATACACTTGTTATCGATATTCCCCACCTGCACATCGAGTGTCTTCCATCTCGAATTCCGTCCCGCATTGACATTGACGTCAGTGGACTCATGGAAACCGACGATGTTGTTCGGGTTCATGACGTCAAGACTGCTGAGGGCATCGTGGTGCTGAACGACCCCGAGCTCGTTGTGGTGAAGGTAGAGGTCAAGCGCGGGCCGGTTGCAGCGCCCGTGGAAGTCGCCGCGGAAGGTGCTGTGGCTGCCGAGGAGACGCAGCCAGAGCAGGCTGGCGAGACGGCTGAGTAGGCGGCGCCTGTGTGCGTCGTTCCCGGGACTCGAAGGCCGGGAC
>CAZQML010000147.1:0-3167 GCA_964594245.1 uncultured Dehalococcoidales bacterium
GGGGTGTCGCACTCCCTGTGTGGGGCTCTTCCGGTCCACGCCGGCCTCCGTCGGGGGGGTGCCAAACCCCCCCCGCCCCTCTGTGTTTCTGGCTCCACAGAGCGTTGCTACTTCTTCAGTGCCTCGAGCATCTGCGGAATAACCTCGTAAATATCGCCAACTACCGAGTAGTCGGCAATGCGGAAGAGGGAGACGGAAGGGTCCGAGTTAATTGCCACAATGGTGCCCGAGTCCCGCATGCCTGCGAGGTGCTGGGGGGACCCGGAGACGCCGCATCCGACATAGAGCTTGGGCTTGACCAGCGTGCCGCTGAATCCGACCTGGTGGTCCTTGCCGATCCAGCCATCGTCGACCAGGGGACGGGTTGCCCCCACGACGCCACCCAGGGCGTCGGCCAGCTGCTGCACTAGAGCGAAGTCCTCAGCCTTCTTGAGGCCCCGCCCTGCGCACACGACGACATCCGCGGCCGCGATGCTCGCCTCCTTCGGAGTGCCCTTGCCGAGGACCTTGACCGTCGTCTGAACAGTCTGCACGTCTTTCTTGATGATGGCACCCTTGCGGGAGTTGTCCGGGATCCCTGCCTCGAGGGCGCGGTATCGTACTGTCGCCATCATTGGGGAAGACAGGGTCTTGATGGCGGCGAGGAAGTTGCCGGTGAAAGCCGGTCGGGTCTGGAGAAGAGAGCCATCGTCCTGGAGTTCCAGGGAGACGCAGTTGGATGTCAGCCCCGCCTCGAGCGCCGTGGCGACCCGGGGAGCAAGAGACTTGCCGGCGAAGGTTGCACCGAAAAGCACCAGGCCGGGCGCGACCTCTTCGACCAGTCCCGCCACGTTCAGCTTGTAGGCAAGAGGGTCGAACGTTGCAAGAGAATCGTCGTCATACACGTACACGGTATCCGCGCCATAGGCGACGAGTTCCTGTGCGGCATCCGATACTCCTGACCCCAGGAGCGCGCATGAGACCGTTGCGCCGGACTTCTCAGCCAGTTCCCTGCCCTTGCCAAGGAGTTCGAAGCAGATGGGGTGTACCTTCCCCCCTTCTTGTTCGGCATAGATAAGGACGCCTTTGTTTTCCATGACTCTACCCTTTCAGCAGCCCGTCTTTGTCGAGCGCCGCGACTAGTCTACCGGCCGAGTCCTCGCCCTTGAGAACCTCTCCCTTGCGTTTCTTCCCAGGAGGGACCGAGATACTGTCTACCCGTGTGGCGGACCCTTCTTGACCGAATCCTGACGGGTCGACCATGTCGGCGAGGTCGGCGGCACTCCACTTCTCGACCTCGGCTTTGCGTGCCCTCAGCTTGTCCTTGAGGGTTGGAAGCCGTGGAGTGTTCAGGTCTTTCGTGCCGGCAATAAGGAGAGGGTACCCCGACTCAATAACGAGAGAGCCGGAAGCTGTCTCTGCCACCACAGTAATCTTGTCCTCCGCAACCTCGCTGATCTCCGACACGAAGGAGAGGTGCGGGATTCCCAGTCTCTCCGCGACAGACGGCCCAACCTGGCTCGTGTCGCCGTCGACGGTCTTTTCCCCGCATAGGATGAGGTCGAAAGCGCCCACCTTCCTGATAGCCGCGGCCAGAGCGCGGGATGTCGCGAGAGTGTCGGAGCCCGCGAACTTCTCATCAGTCAGCAGAATGCCTCTATCAGCGTCGCGGGCTATCGCCTCCTTGAGCACCGCCTCTGCGGGCGCAGGCCCCATGCTGATTGCGGTGATCGTGGCCCCAAGGGTCTCCTTCATGCGCTGGGCAGCCTCAATGGCGTTGAGGTCGAAGGGATTGATTTCGGAGTCAGCAGACGCCCGGTCTACCCACCCCTTGTCCTTGAGGAACTGAACCTTCTCGATATCTGGAACTTGCTTCACGAGCACGATGATATGCAACTCGGCACACCTCCTTCCTGTCGTGCTGCGACCCTCTGCTCCTTGGGGAAAGACTTCGGGCCTGTTACGTCCCGGTGCCTGGATGAGCCCCGCTATTGCTGCCCGGCGTGTCCGCCGGGCGCAACTCCGGGGAAGGGTCGTCGGACTATATCTTGCCGATCTCCTGCCGGGAGATGATGATACGCATTATCTCGGAGGTGCCACCGCCCATCTCAAGAACCTTGGCATCTCTGAGGTACCGCTCCACGGGGTAGTCGGTGGTGTAGCCGGGGCCGCAGAGCACGTTCATGGCCATGTTGCAGACCCACGTGCCCTCCTCGGTGGCGAACAGCTTGGCGATGGCCGCCTCCTTCCCTGCGGGAAGGCCCTGGTCCTTGAGCCAAGCTGCGTGGTAAAGCGCATTCTTTGCGAGCTCCACGCGTGAGGACATATTGGCGATGTGGAACTGGATTGCCTGGTTCTTTGCAATGGGGCGCCCGAACTGTACTCGCTCCTTGGCGTAGGCGATGGCCTGTTCCATGGCGACCTGCATAAGCCCGAGGGCCTGCGTACCGATGCCGATTCTGGCAATCTCGAGCGCCGACAGCGCGAGGGGCATTCCCTCTCCAACCACTCCGAGTACCGCGTCGTCAGGCACCCGGCAGTTCTCGATGAAATACTCGGTTGTGGGAGTAGCTGTGGCGCCCATCTTATTCTCGACCTTGCTCAGCTTGATGCCGGGGTTGTCGCCGTCGACTATGAACCCGGTGAAGGCCTTCTTGCCGTCTACGTCGTCCGTCCTGGCGAACAGGACATGGGTGTCCGCTATCATGCCATTGGTGATGTAGTGCTTGGAGCCGTTGAGAACCCAGGAGTTTCCGTCCTTGACGGCACTGGTCTTCATGGAGGCGACGTCCGAGCCCGCCTCAGGTTCGGTGGTCGCGAAGGAGAGGATCGAACCCGCACAGGCCGCAGCCAGGTACTTCTTCTTCTGCTCCTCAGTGCCGCCCAAGATGATCGCGTCCATCGCCAGTCGCTGTGTGTTGAAGGAGAACGCGGTGGAGAGACATCCCTTCGCAATCTCCTCGAGCGCGACGCAGTGTCCGACTAGATCGAGACCTTCGCCGCCGTATTCTGTGGGGATGTGAATGCCGAGGAGGTTCAGCTCCCCAAGCCGCTTCATGTTCTTCTCGATGATCTTGTAGTCGTGGTTCCGGTCTGCCTCTTCAGCAGTCTTCTTGAACTCCTCAGCCGCGCCGCGAGCAATCTCTCGAATCTCCTCATGTATGTCCGAGAAATAGGGGAATTTTCCC
>CAZQML010000148.1:0-3488 GCA_964594245.1 uncultured Dehalococcoidales bacterium
AACAGTCATCCCACCACCCTTTGGACGTACTACTCGCACCCCCATTGCCCTACCCCCTCGCAACCACGTAACCTTCTGCTCAATCATGCACGAAGACATCTGCTTCGCCGACGCAACCGAGCTGGCCCGACGCATACGGGACAAGGAGGTCTCTCCGGTTGAGGTGGTGAAAATCCACCCGGAGCCCCCAAGCTTCTTGCCAGTTCCAATCAGCAGCCAGTCTACGACTTCTTCCGGCTTTCCTGGATGTCCAGCATGAACTCAGCCGCCAGGCGGGCGGCCCTGGCGCATACGCCGCTGCAGAGGTCATAGGCCCCGGCATCCACACCGTTTACATCAGACCAGCTTCCGTCTACCATGCAATCAGGCAGCAGGAAGTGAGGTAGCGACATGCTCATCATCAAAGGACTTCTCGGCGGACTGATTCAGCTTGCCTTGTTGGCCATGATCCTCATCGTTCCCGCGGGACTGGTCCCCGGCGGCACGTGGTACTGGGAGCGGGCGCTCATTTTCATCGTGGTCTACGGCATCATAGTGGAGGCCACCATCGTCACGTTCGCCGTCAAGGCGCCGACCAGCCTGCAATCCAGACTCGCGAAGCCGTCGTCCAGGAATCAGCCCTTTGCCGACCGTATTATCACGGCGATGCTCGGGCTGACTCTTCTCGCATGGTTGGTCTTCATTCCGGTCGACGTCTTTTATCTGAAGCTACTACCGACTCCCCACCTCGCGGTCTCTGTTGCTGGATGGGTGCTGCTGCTCTTCGGCTACGCGATTGTCATGGCCGCCATCTACCAGAACTCGTTCATCGTGCCAGTGGTCGCAGACCTGACCGAACAGGGCCAGACCGTTGTCGACACCGGGCTATACGGGGTGGTGCGGCATCCCCTGTATGCCGGACTGGTACCCTTGTTCGCGGGCATCGCCCTGTGGCTGCAGAGCTACGCCAGCCTTGTCGCGATGGTAGTCCCACTGGCGGTCGTGGTCGCACGCATCCTCGTAGAAGAGAGTTCCCTGCAGAAGACGTTGCCGGGCTACACCGAGTACATGAAGAGGGTGAGATACCGGCTGGCGCCGTTCATCTGGTAGGCGCATAGGCCAGCTTCGAGTTCCGGGGACACCTTACTTATCTCAAGCTCAACTCTCGGCCTGCAGTGCGCCGTCGCGCGAACAGGTCTGCGGTCACCTCGTTCGTGTGCGTGACTTGGGCGGTTTCCACCCGGATCGCAACCGTACCCACACGTACTCGCGGTGGGGCACCCTGTGAGGGAGTCGTGAGTCAGAGCAGCTCTGCCCTCTGCAGAATCCTTCTGAGTTCCTCCCTCTGTGGCGGTTCAAGCGGGAGCAGAGGCGGTCGGACAGGGCCTCCATACATCCCGATGAGGTCAAGCGCAGCCTTGAGCCCGGCGATTCCAAACTGAGATGTGACAGCAGCATTGGGCGCGATGAGCCTCAGTTGAATGTCCTTCGCCTTCCTGAGGTCTCCTTTGTCGAAGCTGGACACTATCTCGTCGAGCTCGTGCGGCGCCACTGAAGCCAGCGCCATCACTCCGCCGACAGCGCCCACTGAAAGGGCAGGCAGCAGGAAGCTGCCGGAACCGGCCAGCACCTGGAAACCCTCACGCGCGGCAGCTAAGACCTGGCCCATCTTGATTACGTTGCCCGAACTCTCCTTGAGACCGATTATCCGGGGATGCGCGGCCAGCTCAATCACGACATCCGCGCCCATGTCGAGCCCGGTGGAGGCCGGAACGTTGTACAGCACAATCGGGATGGGCGAGCGGTCGGCAATCGTGGTGTAGTGCGTCACCAGCGCCCGGCGGTCCATCCGCGCCTTGTAGTAGTGGGGCGTGACTATGAGGGCCACGTCCGCGCCAAGACCGGCGGCCTTCTCCGTCAGCTCGAGCGTCTCCGCGGTGGACTCACACCCTGTTCCCGCAATGAACAGGTGGTCGTCGTCGATGGCCTCGCCGGCCGTCTTCCAGACTTCGACCTTCTCCGCCTCCCTCAACAGAACGGCTTCACCGTTGGACCCCAGGACGGCGAACCCGCGCAACGGCGTCTCCTGCCACTTCTGGATGTTGGAGGCCAGGTGCTCATGGTCCACTCTTCCGTGTTCATCGAACGGGGTGGGAATCGGCGGATAACAACCCTTCAGGGAGATACTTGTGTTCATAAGACCCTCCTCTACCAGGGAAAAAGAAGGACAATTCGATGGCTAGGGTGCCAAAGGATACCGCCGTCGTCTCCGGACCGCAATCGGCCAGGTGCAAGTCTGCCACATCTGCAATCGGAGTCACGCGATGGCCTGCGACTCAGGTTCCGGGGACACCCTACTTGTCTCTGGCCAGATACTCCGAGAACGATGCGGCCGGCAGCTTTCTGCGTTTCGCGAGCATCTTGCCCCACAGTTCGTCCGTCTCGCTGATACTGAGCCGACCCTCATCGTACATCCGGCGGAGCACGTCCGGCGTGGTCAGTAGAGGGATTCCGTTGCGCGTGCAGAACGTCTTGACGTCCGAGAGGTTGTTGCTCGCCAGCACACCCCCATGGTAGAGGATGTACGCCATGCATGCTGCCTCGCCGGCACCGTAGCGCCCGGACTCATGGAACCTGGCGAATTGCAATGCCTCCGCAGAACCGGCAAGCATTACCTGCGGTGTAATGTGTCCCGCGCTAATCGACAGTCGCACCCGCTCCGCCAGATACGGCACCCTTTCCAGTTCCTCGATGACCTCTTCGAGGATGAGCATCCGCCTGGAATACAAGCTCTCCAGGATGTCCATCCGATCGACCCAGGCGAAGCTGGACAAGAAGTCCGTATCGAGGACAACAGGAGGCTCAGTCGACAACGTCGACTTCCTCCGATGCTTCAACGACTGCGTTCAGCAGGTCGGCATCAGCCAGGAGTTCCTCGTACCTCGATTCGGTAATGAGGCCCTTCTCCAGCGCCTCGGCTGCCTTCTCCGCGTAGTCTGATATCAGAGCCTTCTCATAGGTCGGCGCGTAGAGGTTGATGTCTTTACCGAGCATCCTTGCGCTCTGGATGACGTTCACACACCACCGGTCGCTCTGTTCGCGTGTAATCGCCTTCAGGTCCTTGAGCCGCCAGCACATCGCCCTGCGGCTTACGCTGAAGAACTGCTCGAGGTACACGATGTCGGCAAGTACCCGTTCCACCGCAACCTCCCCACGCAGCCGAAGCTGGTTGAATATTGCATCCTCGGGCATGAGCAGATGCACGGCAAACATGTCCGCAACCTGCTCGCTGTCAGTGGCGCGCTCGAACGACTCGACCTTGCACGCCCTGCTCGCAAGGTGCTCATCGTAGAGACTGTGGTAGAGCTCATGGGCAATCGTGAAGTGCTGGTGCCCGAGCGTCTTTGCGGTGTTGACCAGGATTGCCTTCACCCTGCCCGTCTTGAGCGTCGCGCCCGACATACTGCTCTCCAGCGGTCGCTTGATGCAGGTGATTCCCAGTGAGACCA
>CAZQML010000149.1:0-16912 GCA_964594245.1 uncultured Dehalococcoidales bacterium
GCAGCTCCGGCCTGGACCAGCAAGAGCAACGTGTTTGCAGTCACGTCTCTCGAGTTCTCTCCGAACTTCGACTACGACGAGACGCTCGTGGGCATAGCCATCGGCCTCGGCTACAGCCCCAAACTCGCCGCATCCGCGCACAACCCGCTCGGGTACGGCGCGGGCTTATTTCCCGCCTACTACTACTTCGCGGGAAAGTGGAATGGCTCCGGCGCATGGAACGGCGAAGCCGGGTTCGACTACTATCCGGGCATGTTCGCAACAGGAGAGATGCTGTTCTTCGCCTCCACGTATTTCACAGGAGCGTGGGAGGAATTCTTCGAGTCGCCCTTCCTCCGAATGGCGACCGACATCGCGCTGCCCTACGACTACACTGGCGAGGACGCTGTCGACAGAACCGCCCTGGTATCCATCAACGGCTCGATTGTCCCGGCGGTTGCGGGCATGCCCGCGGGCGAGGGCGGCTACCTCTTCCTGATGATGGACATGGCTCCCGCTTTCGAGCTGCTTGACCAAGATGACAACCCCTTCGTCTCCAGCGTTGCCTATCACGGCTCCGTAACACTGATGGGTGATGCGATGGTCGGGCTAGCCTTCCCTGAAGACTGGGACTCCACTGACATAAGAGAATGGTATGACGATGACCCGGGTGCCCCTGCACTCCCGTGCTGCAGAGGCGCCACCGTGCTCTACACAGACACCCCCATCACGCGGAACCCCTGCTGTCCGGACAACTGGGGCCGCGCCCAGAAGAATCCGACAGGGCAATTCAACGCGCGCGTTGAATTCAATCGAGACGGTTCCCGCGCATATGCGAGCACTCAGGGCTACAGCTTCCGCGCCGACCCGAGCCCCGGCTGCTACTGGTCGGACGAGAGCGCATTCTCCGTTTCATATGACAGGGGCGGCTGCTGGAACCAGTCCGGTCTCATCGACACCGACATCGACTTCATTTCGGATATGGTGGTCAACGGCGCCTGCGGCGAGATTCTGCTTGCCACTGTCAATGCTGAGGACACGTATGAGTGCTGCGATTGCGACAGCGTGTGGCGCAGCGACGATGGAGGAGAGAGCTTCCTCAGGGTGTGGTGTGGCCCTCTCGCAGGAGACTACCGCGACGGAATCGAGTGGGCCGTGCTGAGTCTGCCACCCGGGGAAGATGAAGAGATAGTCACCATCTACATGGCGGACCTCGGCACTGAGACTGTGTACTACGCAACGTACGGCGGCCTCTGCCGCTGGGAGTCGCGCAACACAGGTCTTGCTGACATCGCCGATATCGCCGTCCTCGATGACGCCACCATATATGTGCTTGACGCCGACGGCAGGGTCGCCAGGTCAACCAGCCATGCGAGGAAGTGGAGCGAGCCGGAGGACTCGAAGGTGACCGACGATACGGGAGAGTCCGCGAGAAGTATCGCTTGCCTCGGCGATTGGGTCCTCGTCGGCGGCGACATGGGTGACGTCACCTGCTCCAATGATGGCGGCGATTCGTATTCGAAGCTCGACGACATCGGCGAGGGGAAGGTCAGGCTCGCGTTTGACTCCTACTTCGATGACAACGGCTACATATACGCCGCGGTGGCCGAAGGGGGCGACGACAACGGCGTCTACCGCACGACTATTGAGGACGCCGATTTCGAGGACATGCACGCGTGCGACTGTGATACCGGGTTCTGGGACCTGGAGCTCTCCGCGCCCGACGGGAACCCATACACCAACGCGACCACCGGCGGAGTCCTCTATGTCGCCTATGTCCAGGGTTGCGCAGCGGACTGCCCCTACAGCGGTGTCGCCCGGTGCCTCAATCCCGCCGCCGATACCTGTTGCGACGAGTTATCCTGGGACTACCTCTTTGCGGGACTGCCGAGAGAGCCACTCTTCCACGTTGAGCCGGACGCGCTCGACCTCTGCGGCTGCCTCACACCCGACACCGATACCACGCTATTTGCCATAGATGGCCGTGAGTACTACAACGGATGGGATGTAAGTTGCCCTGACGGACACACCGAGTTCGCCGACAGCAACTTCGGCAGGCTGTGGAAGTACACCGACTGCTTCGCCAAGGCCGGACCCGCGCTCATCGGCGTCGATGACGGCGCTACCATCCCGTCCGACCCCTGCGACTGCGTCAACGAGGACTTCGTCCTCGAGTGGGACCACATCTGCGATGCCTGTGAGTACGACGTCGAGATAGCTCTCGACGAGGCTTTCAAGCACAAGGTCTGGACCACCTTCACCGTCTGCGCCACCGGCGGCTGGTACAGCGCGAGCTGTGAGACGCACGTTGACTGTGGCGACATGGTCCTCGAGCCGTGCGAGTCCTCCATGACCTTCTACAAGCCGTCCGACCCCTGCGCTCCTTCCGTAGTCGTCCCGCAGGGCACTCTGGACTGCAACCAGCAGTACTGGTGGCGCGTCCGCGCCCGTGTCGCCGAGACCGGTGAGATCTACCGCTCCCAGTGGTCCGACAAGTGGTCATTCACCGTGGCTGTCGGCCCGAAGGGAGCCATCAAGCTCACCGCTCCCGATGACGGCGCTTCCAACGTGCCTCTCGAGGACATCGTCTTCACCTGGACTGCGGTCGCCGATGCAACTTCCTACGAGATGACTCTCATGGATGCCTCCGGCGCTGAAGTCGCCTCCAACTCCGACGATGCCACCTCCTTCGTACTCGGCTCCAAGCTGGACTACGACTCCGCCTACACCTGGCAGGTCAACGCCATGAAGGGCTCCAACGTCCTCAGCGAATCGGGCACCTCCACCTTCCGCACCATGTCCGAGCCCACCGCCCCACCCGAGATTCCTGAGACGGTCATCAACTTCCCCGAGCCCGTCACCGCCAGCCCCACCTGGGTCTGGGTCGTGATTGCGCTGGCCGCCATCCTAATCATCGTGGTCATCGTGCTCATCTTCAGAAACCGCAGGGTCTAGCCACCCTCTTTCCCTGTAAACCCGGAGGGGGCCGCAAGGCCCTCTCCTCCTTTGTCCGCTCTACCTCCTGTCGCAAGTCGACACAGCGCCCAAGACATACCCCTCCACATTATCTGTAGATACTGTGTGCATGCCTCGCCCGTCAGGAGGTGAAGAAAGCATGGTTGTGGTGAACGACAAGGCAAACGGGAATCCGCACGTAGGGGCGGGCTCCCATGCCCGCCCAAGGGAAGGGGGCGTGTCCGAACATAGGGGCCGGGCATGCCCGGCCCATCGACCTGTCCTCACACAACGCCGCAATGGCCAACGCAGCCCTGAACGACACACTAACCGACGGGCGACGCATGCATCGCCCCTATAGGAATTGCCATCCAGCCATCCGCGACTGCCCGTACGCGTGGTGGTGGTTCGTGCTGTAGGGGCCGTTCGAGAACGGCGCGGCGGCCGATGATGATCGAGGCAGCAGCCAGCCACTCAGGTGCCACGGCGCAAGCCTGGGGTCATGCTACGCTGCTCTACCAATTGCAGTCGCAAGCGGCTACCACTACCTCGCATCGCCTCCTACCCGTCCGGAGGCCGCTCCACCCAACGCCTCCAGCAGAACAGCTTCAGCTGACAGCCCGTGGCGTAGAGCCTCGGCCCGAAGCGCATGGTAGTACGATGCGACCCGGGATTGCCCGTGTCCACGGCGGCCCTTGAGCAGGCCACGCCCGAGTCAAGCAGGTACTCGAATCGGCGCAAGCAACTGTGGGTCAGCAGCCCTTTCCCGCGGTATCTTCTCACCGTGTAGGCCCCACCCGTCCACCCCTCTCCCGACTCGAAGTCAACGTGGTAGCCCAAGCGATCAAGTGCCCTGCGTGCAGATTCAGACGCAGCGAGCCAGCCAACATGCGCCAGCTCGCGATGCCCTGCGTAGACACAGAAGGCCACCGCACCCCTGTCAAGGGCGTATCCAGCCCTCGGGACAATATGCCGGAAGTCCTGCCGCCCCTCAGCGAGACGGTCGGCCCCATCATTCGAGGAGACAAAACACTCGTCGAACTCTTCGAGCGAGGGGAGAAACGCCGCCGCATCGCGAACGATGTGGCGGTGCTCGTAGAGATAGAAGCGCCGGTAGTCGAAGATATACCGTCGAAACGCTACCACAAGGAGCGCCCACAATCCGTCTTCCTGGAGGATATTCCCGGCGCGCCGGGCAAAGCGCGGCCACAATCCGTGTACATGGTTGTCAGTGCAACGTCCTCCCCGGTTCCAATCCATCGCCTCAACGATAGCACCCTGCCTGACCGGGCGCTACGGGGCGATGACCGTCGTAGGCAGGGAAATCTTCCTGTTCAAGTCATTGCCCTGCGCGGTCGCCGCGCGACGTACACTTGCGAGACAGGCGACAGGCGGATAGACTGGAAAGGAACGGAATCACCCAAGCGCGGACAGGAGGAGAGGGCGATGACCTGGCGATTGTGTGCGGCCGCAAGCAGTATTCTGGCACTCACCCTAACGGCTTGTTCTCCCGGACCCTCTGCTGAGACAACGGTAGAGGTCGACTGCGAGGAATTCCAGGCGTCGACGCAGGACCCGGCCATTGTAGCCAGGGAGATTGCAGTCTCGACCGGCGCCTTCGTCGAGCTCTGGCTCTGCTCAAACCCGTCTACCGGATTCGAATGGGAGGAAGCTGCGATGTCGGACGCTTCGGTCTTGAAAGAGACCGTACATGAGTTCGTGGCGCCGGATTCCGCGATGGTGGGGGCCGCCGGACAGGAGCACTGGACATTCGAGGCAAGGGGCTCAGGCCATTGCTCCGTCTCCCTCCGCTACAGCCAGCCCTGGGAGGGCGGCGAGAAAGGCGTGTGGGAGTTCAAACTCGACGTGCAGGTGCGCTAGTCCCCGGCACCTCTGCAAGGCCCGACCAGGCGATGGGAAGGATACGGATAGGCACCTGCTCCTGGACGGACCCGAGCCTGATTCGCTCGGGCACCTTCTATCCTCCTTCGGCCGGCAAGGCGGAGGCCAGGCTCGCGTACTACTCCAGCCAATTCGACATCGTCGAGGTCGACAGCAGCTACTATTCAATGCCGTCGAGAAGGAACTCCACCCTCTGGGCCGAGCGGACGCCGGAGGACTTCCTGTTCGACATGAAGGCTTTCCGCCTCTTCACGCAGCACCCGACTCCGCCTCAGGCCATCCCGGCAGACATACGCGGTGCGCTGCCGCAGTCGCTGAGGACGAAGGAGCGTCTCTACTTCCGCGACCTGCCGAAGGAGCTGCTGCAAGCGCTCTGGGCGCAGTTCGACGACGCGCTCCTGCCTCTTGACTCGGCAGGAAAGCTGGGTGTCGTGCTCTTTCAATTCGCTCCGTGGTTCCACCCGGGCGTGCCACAGATGGACCACATGCTCACGTGCAAGGAGCAGCTCGTCTCGCACCAGTTGGCCGTGGAGTTCCGCAACAACCTGTGGCTGTCAGAGCAGAACAGGGAGGCGACGCTCTCGTTCCTGCGAGAGCACGGACTTGCCTTCGTCTGCGTCGATGAGCCCCAGGGTTTCAAATCGAGCGTGCCGCCGTTGGCCGCCACAACAGCAGATGTGGGCATCGTGCGGTTCCATGGCCGCAAGGCAGAGACGTGGGAGAAGAGGAACGTCTCTCCGACGGAACGGTTCGACTACTACTACAGCGACGGCGAACTCTCTCCCTGGGCCGGGCGAATCAAGGATTGCGCCGCCGGCGCGACCGACGTCCACGTCCTTTTCAACACGAACAACGGGGACCAGGGAGTGGTGAACGCCAGGCTCATGGCGAAGCTGCTCTGAGCCGCGCTTGTGCACGGCATCCCGGTGGAGGCAGAGGGGTTTCGACTGTAGGGGCCGTTCGGGAACCGCCCGGCGGCCGCCCGCGCCTCCCCCTTAGTCACGTCCCGCTCGAACGCTATAGCCCCGTCGGGCACACAATTACCGGGCACTTCTCAACGCACCCCGCATAGAATCGCGATACGTGGCAATCGGGGGCACATGCGAAATGCCCTCTCGAACTACTGTCGTGATGCTCGGCATCCTTCATAGAGGCGAAACATACGTCCCCCTCGCCGCTTTCCCAGGGTCACCTCGACGACCGACCGTACGTACCCACGTGCCGCGCAATCGGCGGCTGGAACAACCGTGGACGCAGTCATCGGTCGGAGGGAACACGACGAGGCGCTGGCGGGGTTGCTGACACAAAGGGGACGCCGCACTAGCAGACGCGGGTATCGCCCGGGTGCGGCGAAGCACCGGAACCCTCGCTCACTCGCCGGACTCGCGAGGCCTATCCACCTCGGGGCTCGTCTCGGGCTGCGTCTCGCCCCTCAGCGGCCTGCGGCGCCTCGGACGGAAGCGGCGCTCTCCTTCGTCTCTTTCCTCCGGCCTGGCGGAGCTCTCTCGCAGCTCGAGCCACGGGAACAAACGAGGCAGGTCTTTGACCTGAAACGGCCCGCCATGACCCGGCAGCAACGTACGCGCGCCCGAGTCAACAACCTTCTGCAGGCTTTCCTTCACGAGTGAGCTGTCCTCCGCGAACCATGGACTGGAAGGCGTCCGCGCGCGCAGACCTCTCATGAGCACGTCTCCGATGATGCAATTGCCATCGGGGAGAAGGATAGAGATAGAACCGGCCGTGTGTCCGGGGGTGAGCAGTACGCGACCGCGTCCGGCATAACGACCGAGATTGTCACCGTCCCGCAGTATGATGTCCGGCTCCACAGGACGGCACTTGGTCTTGAAGAACGCCTTGAACATGCTTCCAAGCCTCGTCGTCGGCTTCGGGGCCGGTACGCTGCCCCAGTTCACGTACTCAGCGTCCAGTTCATGAACAGCAAGGGGCGCGCGTGTCCATTCCTTCAACTGGGCGGCACTGCCGAAATGGTCCGGATGGCCATGTGTTATGACAATCAGGCCAATATCACCAAGCGATATCCCGTGCAAGGAGAGCTTCTCAAGCAGTTCCCCCGCTCTCCCCGGAGGGCCGGGGTCAACCAGAACGTGCTTCGAACCGGGTATGAGATATGCATTGAACGCGGTTAGCGGATTCCTGCCTCCGAGGGACAGTGTGATCACGCTCTCCTTGAGCACCGTCGACGGAGTCCCTGTGGCGGCTGGCTGACGCGCAGCGGTTGGCTGACCGGCCCCGGCCAGCTGACCTGCCCCGGTTGGCTGACCTGCCCCGGTTGGCTGACCTGCGCCGGTTGGCTGGCCTGCGCCCGCAGGCTGCTCCGGCCTCGTCCCGCTTCTGTTGTCGTATCTTCTTCGTCTACCCATATCCATTCGATTCCCTTAGTCCCGAACCCTGCGTCCGGCAACGTGGCACTCACCGTACCAGCACACACTCCCGGCACCCGAACCAGCCGGCGGATTAGCTCTCCTCGCGCGTGGCTCGCCTTAGTACACAGCGCCGCGCTCGAATCCCCGCCTGCCGGTTTCTGCCCGGACCTGAGCTACCTCACCCTCCCATTGTCTCGGAGTTTCGCGTTCCAAACCAGCCTCTCAAGTTCAACTCCCCCGCACTGCTCTGCTCCTGCCGTGCTTGACGACACATGAAGCGACTGCGGTACCACCGAGACGGGTCCCGCAGGTGAGGCGACCTGCTCTGGACACGCGTTGCGAGATGTCTCCAAAACGACTCCGTACGAGGGAGTCTTGGGCCAAAGGATATGTCAGTGTATAGAAGAGTGTCAAGCAACGGTGGCCACCGGAAACACGTTCGGTTCCGGCCGGTGGCGCCATTGACGACGGGAGCCCGACGGTGCTAGCCTCTTTCCATGAGGCGAGTCCTCAGCCTCCCGGATACAAGGGTGCCCCGTATGATGTCTGCTTCCTGCTCGACCACGCCGCGCCTCAGTCCCCGGGTGCAAGGATGCGCCCTGCAAGATAGCAGGCAGCCACCGCAGACGCGATTCCACACCCTTGCCCGACAGTCGACGGCGCACAGGCCACGTGTCAGCTCCAACAGGACCGCAAACCGGACATACAACGGAGCGTCTTCCTCAGAGCATTCGAGAGACACACACAGGAGGTGGGCATGAAACGAGTCCTGCTGTTGCTCGCAGACGGCTTCGAGGCATACGAGGCCGCCGCCTTCACGGACGTGCTGGGCTTTGCCAGCACATACGGCGACGAGGAGATCGAAGTCGTCACCGTGGGCATCCATCCCGTGCTCAACTGCACCTTCGGGTTCAAGGTCGTTCCCGGGCTTCAGCTCCGTGACGCGCGAGACGATGACTTCGATGCTGTCGCGGTGCCGGGGGGTTTCGAGACTGCAGGGTTCTACGACGACGCCTACTCGGATGATTTTCTTGAGGTCTTCCTTCGTTTCGCCGCCGCAGGCAAGCCGATTGCCGCCGTGTGTACCGGAGCGCTCCCCGTAGCCAGGAGCGGGGTTCTCAAAGGCCGTCGCGCCACGACCTACCACTTGCTCAACGGCAAGCGCCGCAGGCAACTGGCAGAGATGGGTGCTGAGGTTGTGGATGAGAGTGTCGTGCGCGACGGGCTTGTCGTGACCTCCACCTCACCCGCGACAGCGGCAGACGTCGCCTTCGCGCTGCTCGAGATGCTGACGTCTCCGGACAACGTCCGAAAAACACGGCACGTGATGGGTTTCACGTAGCCAGTCCCGGGCCGGCCCCTCGTCGATACACTACCTTGTCCCTCAGACCGAGCCCCACCTGCCACAACCGTGTCTCAACTCCGCCTCCTGCTCCAACGGGTTCACGACAGCGTCGTCACGATGCGTTCCTTGTTGAGGCGGAGCGACGCGTAGCCAAGACCTGCGAGCACTGCCGCAGCCCCGAGCCCAAGCAACCCCACATGAAGCCAGCCGGCAACGAAGCTGCCCGTCGATGAATACCCTATCCCGTAGAGTGCAGCGAAGATGGGGATGAACAGAGCAAGACCGATAATTCGATTCTCCTTCATGCCGAGCAGCAGTTGTGCAAACCCCAGGCCACCGACAAGGCACGCGACAATCATCGGCACGACCACAACAACGTGAAAGACAACTGCCGCCTCGGGCAGGGCGAGCGAGCCCGCACGATAGCCTGCAACCACCGCTGTCAGAACCCCACTCCCAATCGCCAGCACGACGGCGACGAGCGTCACAGCCAGGGTCTTGCCAAGCCAGATTCCCCTCAGCGTGACCGGACTGCACAACAGCGTCTCAATAACACCGTCCATCTTCTCACGCAGAAACACCTGGCTCGTGAATGTGTAGCCCATGAACACTCCCAGCGTAGTTGTGAGGAAGAAGAGCAGGCTGCCCAGGGACTGCTCCAGGGATAGAGAGCCTACCGACCCGAGCTTCAGCGAGTACATGACGCCAAAGAAGAGGGCTAAGGCGATACCTGTGAGGAGCGTGCCCTTCGCGGCCAGGAGTTCCCGCAATTCCTTGCGCAGGACAATGCTGACACTACTCATCGCTTTCCTCCCGCTTCACAATCTCCAGATACACGTCTTCGAGCGAACGCTTGAAACGTTGCATCCTCTCAAGACTGATGCCCTTCTCTTCCAGCATGGCAAGGAGTGGCGCCGTGCCCCCTCCGTCCACAAGCGTGACGTACGCGGTGCCGTTCGTGGCACTAGCATCGGCGACGCCTCGCTGGGTAGCAAGAAGACCGGCTGCCTCGTCAGCACGGGCCGCATCGGACAACACAAGCTCGACCCTCTGCGTGCCGGAAGAAGACTGGAGCGCTTTCAGCGTATCGCATACCCGTATCTGTCCCTTCTGAAGAATGGCCACCCGGCCACAGATACGCTGCACCTCATCCAGGTCATGCGAGTTCAAGAAGACCGTTATCTGCGCCTCCGAGGAGAGCGTCACGATGAGGTCACGGACCATCTTCTGGGCCTCAGGATCGAGCCCTGCCGAGGGCTCGTCGAGCAACAGCATGTCCGGTGAGTGCAGCAGCGCACGCACAAGACCGAGCTTGCGCTTCATGCCGCGGGAGAAAGTGCCGACCTTGTCCTCACGGCGCTCCGACAGGCCCGCAAAGTCAAGCAGACGCTCAATCCTTGACTCCCGTCCCTGGACGCCGTAGAGACGACCGAAATAGTCCAGATTGTCGTACGCGCTCAGCCGGGGATAGAGCCCATCCGACTCAAGAAGAACTCCGATTCGTTGCCTCACCTCGGGGTGCTCCGCAGCCCGTTTGCCCCACAGCAACGCATCTCCGGACGTCGGATTGAGAAGGCCAAGCATCAGCCGCATCGTCGTCGTCTTGCCTGCCCCGTTGGGACCGAGGTACCCGAACACCTCGCCTTCGCCGACCGTGAAGCTGACATCCTCGAGAACAGTCCGGCCCTTGAACCTCTTCGTAAGGCTCCTTGCTTCCAGCATATGTCGCGTCTCCGTATGCGTTCTGCGTTCTGCGTTCTGCGTTCACAATAATACGTGCCCGCGGTGCAACAGCATACGCCGGGCAGGCACGCTCCGCTATCCTCCTTCCCGCCGGTTGTGAACCCGACAGATGGACGGTTGCTGTCTCAACACGACGATTGAGCGAACAGGCGGGCCGGGAAGCCGAGCAGGAACAGGAACCCGGCACTGATAGTCGGAAGACTGTTCGGCCCCAGCGCCTGACCATCCGACACCCGCGAACGTTTGACAGCACGGAAAAACGATATGCTAGACTCATACGAAAGGTAAGCAGACATGAGCAGACGTAAGCGAAGATGACCGAGTTCCATCACCAGAGATTTGGCAACAGAATCCGGCGTTGGAGGCAGGACTACCAGCCTCCGATGACGCAGCGAGAGCTCGCAAGCCGCATCGGCGTGAGCAATGGCTTCCTGGCACATATCGAGACAGGACGAACGCTCCCCGGCATCAGGACACTGCGCGCGCTGGCCAAGGCCCTCGATGTCCCGGAGATGGAGATGCTGCGCGAGGCGGGATACCTGAGTACAGCGCCGCCGCCAGGCGACAACGAGCTTCCGGATGACCGCGAATTGAGGTTGTTCTTCAGAGAGGATTGGGGACAACTCTCTGCCGATGAGAAGGAATGGTTGAGGGACTTCGTGCGCCTGCTCAAGGCGCGCCGCAAGCCCGGCCCGTAATACTGAACCCCCGTCGCCCGGAGTGCTGCCTGCTCTCCTGCGGTCCCGCGTGCCGATATCTTTGGGGGAACAGCCGACAGCACATCGTCGTGATTGTGTGTCTCTTCGACCAACGGGGTGACTACACCAGTTCACTGACAGCGAGCCGTGCAAGCTCGTCGGCTCGCTCGTTCAGTTCAACTCCCGAGTGGCCGCTCACCTTCCGAAATGTGACTTTGTGGGCACGGACGACCTTCAGCAGCCGCTCCCACAGGTCGCGATTCTCAACGGGCTTCTTGCGGTAGTTGAGCCATCCGTTCGTCTCCCAGCGTTCATACCACTTCTGCTGCATCCCATTGACGAGATATGCGCTGTCGGAGTACACCTCCACCTCGACGCCACCACCCTTCAGCCGCTCCAGCGCTTCGATACAGCCCGACAGCTCCATCCGCTGATTGCTTGTGTTCCTCTCGCCTCCACGAATTTCTTTCACGGTCCCACGATAAGAGAGAACGGCGCCCCAGCCACCGCGGTTCCCCTTGAACTGGTTCCCGGAGCATGCTCCGTCACAGTAGATGACAACCCTGTCCTTGCCCGTTGATTCCATGCAACCTCGCGATGCCCCGTGAATCCAGGACGGTGGCAAGTATAGCGGAAAGCGACAGAGCCCCGCAGCAGTCCACCGGCGCGTTGCGATGCACTCAACTCCGCGGGAGCAGTGCCGGCAACACAGCGTGCACAACCCGTCCGCTACTGGAAAGAACAGGGACCACTCTTCCCTTCTTTCGAACAAAGTGCTGTTTCCGGCAGTACCGCCTGACATTCAATCCATGCCCGCGTTGTAGCAATAGAAAGCCTCACAGCGCCCGGCAGTGGCTGCTGTGAGGCAGCGAGAAGCCCGAAACGAAGGAGAGACAGACCAATGAAAAGCAGAAGAACGATTGCGGTACTCGGGGTCGTGGCGGCAGCCCTGACCAGCCTGGTGGCTCCAGGCGTCCTGCTGGCCGATAAGCCAACTGAAATGGACATCCAGATCGCACCGTCGACCCTCAACTTGAGCTACGAGGGCAACTGCGTGACAGTGCATACCGACCTTACCTACACGGCCGCACTCGAAGCCGACTTCGTGTGGAGCCTCAATGGCGCTCCGTCCTACGCTGTCTTCCCTGATGACTGCGGCGACCTGGTAGCCAAGTTCCATGTCGAAGACATCGCCGCAGTCGTCGGAGAGGTCGCAGGTCCGACCACCGTCACGATGACGCTCACGGGAGATGAAAAGGAAGGCGATGTCGCATACGAGGGAAGCGACGAAGTACGTGTCATCGACATAGTCCCAGTGATGAAGAATCGCTAGCCACCGAGCCGCAGTAGCCCTCTGCGGCCATTCGTTACCCCCCCCCAATATCAGGAGGGGCAGGCTCGAGAGCCTGCCCCTCCATTGTCTCTACACCTACGTACACCCGGAAGACCGCAGCCAGCCGGCAATAGACCGGACTACTTCATCGCTCTCATTAGGGCGAACACGGTCTTGCCGTCTTCACTGGCCACCCACACGTAGGCAGCGTCATCCTCGTCGTTCTTCATATAGAAGAACATGGAGACGTCCTGCACTTCCATCTCCATCATCTTCTGCCAGCCGTTCTTGGGCATTTCCATCTTGTAGAACCTGGCAACCTCCTCGACATAGTGGGCAGGAGGTAGCTCGTAATAGCGCCATTCAGCCTTCTCGTATTCGGCGTCGTCCTGCGGCGGAATGCTCCATGAGGCCTTCTGCAACTGCATGGCAGTCGCATACACTGGCATGTCGTCCCACATGGCCCCGCCGACCGATTGTGAGGCCTGCTGCGTGTCTGAGCTTTCCTGCTCTTCCTCTTGCGTTGTGTCGGGAGTCGGCTGTGCATTACCCTCCGGCCCGCTGCCACAGCCTGTCATTCCCGCGCACCCCAGGACAAACACCAGCATCAGCAAGAACGATGCAGTCTTCTTCATGGCGCATTCCCCCTTTGACTCATTGTAGCAGCAAGCCACGAACAAGCGGGGGGCTGGCTATCCATTTCAGCGACGTTTCTCTCAAACGGCCTCCTTTCCCCTCTCGCCCGTGCGTATTCTCACGACATCCTCGATGGGCCAGATGAATATCTTGCCGTCACCAGCCTCGCCGGTTCGCGCATTGTCCGAAATGGCCTTGACGATGGGATCAACGGAGTCGCCATTCTCAACCACCAGTTCAATCTTTACTTTGGGAAGGAACTCTATCCTGTAGGGCCTTCCACGCCACTGCTGGACAAGTCCTTTCTGCTTGCCGTGCCCCTTCACGTCGGTCAGGGTCATGCCCGGGTAGCCGAGCTGTTCAAGGGCGTTCTTGACCTCGGAGACACGCTCCGTGCGGATGATGGCTTCAATCTTCCTCATTTCAGTTTCCTCCCTCTGATTCCGTGATTGCCGCCCTACCGATACGGCACATCCTCAACCACCGGGAAATTCGGATACGCGCTGCTGCCATGCTCCCCGATATCTAGCCCTTCGATTTCCTCCTGCGGGGAAACACGAATGCCTCCCAGGATGACATCCAGCGTCTTGAAGACGAGTATTCCCAATCCGAATGCCCAGGCAACGACCACCGCAACGCCTATGGCCTGCGCGACAAGCTGCTCAACGCCACCACCGTAGAACAGGCCTGACACGAAAGGTCCCTCGGTCGTGTAGTTGCCGTATGTGCCATCGGCAAACAGGCCGACGGCCAGGAGCCCCCACACCCCGTTGAGACCATGCACACTCACCGCACCCACGGGGTCATCCACGCGGATGCGGTCAAGGAACAGCACGCCGAAGACCACAATCACACCGGCGACAAGGCCGATCACAACTGCCGCCCATGCTTCAACCCAGGCACAAGGAGCCGTAATGCCGACGAGTCCCGCTATCGCCCCGTTGAGCGCCATTCCTACGTCCAGCTTCTTCGTCTTCACGTATATCGCAATCAGTGACGAACAGGCCCCGGCCGAGGCCGCCAGCGTAGTGTTCACTGCGATTACCGCCGTCCTGAGTTCAAGCGCCGAGAGCGTGCTGCCCGCATTGAAGCCGTACCAGCCAAACCAGAGGATGAAGACTCCCAATGCCGCCAGTACCAGGCTGTGACCCGGAATCGCCCGGGCCTTGCCATTCCGGTCAAACTTGCCGATGCGGGGGCCAAGCACTATCGCGCCGGCCAGTCCCATGAATCCGCCGACTGCGTGCACAACGCCTGAGCCCGCAAAGTCAACATGTCCCATGCCGTATGGCAAAGAGGACAGCCAACCTCCACCCCATACCCAATGTCCGTACACGGGGTACACCAGGGCGCAGATCGCGATGGCGTACAGGAAGTACGCCCTGACCTTGAGCCGCTCTGCCACCGCTCCCGCCACAATCGTTGCCGCCGTCGCGGCGAACATCACCTGGAACAGGAAGAGCAGATACTGCCCGACATCGTAGCTGTCTCCGGCCAGGAACCACCCGGTCGTACCGAACAAGCCACCTTTGTCAGCGCCGAACATAAGAGCGAAACCCACGCAGAAGAACGCGAGCGACCCGATGGTGAAGTCCATCAGGTTCTTCATCATCAGGTTCACTACATTCTTGGCACGGCAAAGTCCGGCGGTGAGCATCGCAAACCCACCCTGCATGATGAACACCAGCGCCGCCGCGATGATTACCCAGACATAGTTGATGGGTGCGCCGGGATCATCAGCAAGCGTCTCCGCGCCTGACGGATCAGCGGCAAGAGCCGGTCCAGCCGTGGCCAGTATGCCGATGCACACCATGCACGCGGCGGCTGCAATCAAGAGAGCGCGCCCCGGCCATCTGCTGCCAATAGTTGTTCTCATCTCATACGTCCTCCTTCACTGCATTTCTCGACAGACAGTGTGACGGCGGCAGGTTGCAGCGAGGTTGCGGGCGAGTTACGAACGCGTTAAATCTCTCTGCTGCCAATTGCGCCTCGCGCCGATGCTACAATGCACAGGAAGGAGCCGGCAGCGATGTCAGACCTCCGGATACGAAGTCTCAGGGGACGAATCGTGCTCTTCGTGACAGTAGTCGTCGCGCTCTGCGGCGTGCTCTCGGTCGCCATCATCTCCCGGGTGGTCAGCGACCAGCTTGCGGCACAGTACAAGCTGGACCAGGAGACTTCAGTCGAGTTCCTGTCAACCTCGCTGGTGCCGATGCTTGAGCTCAAGGACTACGTGCGCGTCGAGCGCACCATCGAGTCAGTGCTCGTCTACGAGAACATCGCGTCCGTGGCGGTATACGACGCCGAAGGCGCGCTCGTACGTTCGGTTACAGAACTGGGAGAGGAGGCAATGGAGGCCGACATCATCACCCACGTGATGATACGGGATGAGGAGGCAATCGGACACGTAGAGATTGGATTCTCCCGCCTTTACATCGAAAGACAGGTCGACGACCTGACGAGAGCGCTGACAGCGGCCATCACAGCCTTCCTCGCAGTCACAGCAGCCGCTCTTCTGTGGTACCTGGGTCGTTCGATCGCGAGGCCGCTGAGGACCTTCACGGACACAGTCCGTACGATGAGTTCCACGAACCTTTCCACCCGTGTGCCGGTCACAGGCCCTGATGAGATAGGAATCCTCGCCCGCAGCTTCAACGCCGTAGCCCACGAGCTCGAGGAGTCCCAGCGGCAACTGAAGGAAGCCCACATACACCTCCAGGAGAGGTTCAAGGCCCGGGCAGAGCGGGAACAACGCCGTACCGAACAGGTGCGCCGCATCTTCGAGATGCGCCGGCGCATCAACTCCATGGGGAGTCTGGAGGAACTGCTGCACTATGTCACCGTCTCACTCCAGGAGACGTTCAACTACTACAGTGTCAACGTCTTCCTCGTAGAGCCCCCGTCGGGAGAGATGAAGCTTGCAGCAGGCACAGGAGGCTACACGGAGCCCCCACCCGTGGGCCGCATCCTGCAGCCGGGCGACGGGATAGTCGGCCAGGCGCTTCAATCGTGCCAGCCGCGGCTCGTGAGCGACGTCACGCACGAGCCACGATACATCGCAGACCCGGAGCTGCAGGACACGAAGGCCGAACTCGCCGTTCCGATAAACATCGGAGTTCTCACGCTTGGCGTGCTCGATATCCAGAGCGACAGGGACAACACTCTTGACGAGATGGACCTGTTCACGGCGCAGGCCGTTGCCGACCAGCTTGCCAACGTCATCGAGAACGCACGGCTCGCAGAGGAGACGAGGGACCTCGCGATACTGGACGAGCGGAACCGTATGGCGCGCGAGATACATGACACGCTGGCGCAAGGCTTCACCGGCATCGTCCTCCAGCTCGAGGCAGCGGAGCAGGACCTTCAGGAGGCCCCCGAGAGCGCTCCATCACACATAGAACGGGCGAAGAAGCTGGCGCGAGAAAGTCTCAACGAGGCCCGTCGTTCCGTATGGGCGCTTCGCCCCGGAGCACTGGAGAAGCGTAGCCTCGTGGACTCATTGCGCAGAGAGACAGATTCGCTGAGAGGCGAAGGGAAAGTTGACGCCGGTTTCCGCGTTTCGGGCACGTCCAGGAGACTCCATTCCGAAGTGGAGGACGCGCTCTTGCGAATATGCCAGGAGTCCCTGACAAACATCCGAAGGCACGCTGCGGCGAGCCGGGCCGAGGTGGAACTCTCCTTCGCGGACGATTCTGTGATTCTTCGCGTGCGAGACGACGGAGCTGGATTTGACCCCTCTCTACCACGCGACGTGACCTTCGGCCTCATCGGCATGAGCGAACGTGCGCAGCAGTGCGGTGGGTCCTCCCGGGTGAACAGCAAGCCCGGAAGCGGAACACTCGTGGAAGTGACGATTCCAACTGAAAGGAGACACCACCGTGAGTAGGATTCGGGTCCTTGTTGCTGACGATCACCCGGTTGTAAGGGAGGGCATCTC
>CAZQML010000150.1:0-14477 GCA_964594245.1 uncultured Dehalococcoidales bacterium
GTCGTCTATGTAGCCGCGCTCGGCCGCCTGGTACGGGCTCTCGTACATGTCCGCATACTCCTTCAGCTTGCGCTGACGTTCCTCCTCGGGGTTCGCGGCGTTTCTGATCTCCTTTGCGAAGATGACGCTGGCCGCCGTCGCCGCGCCGACGATGGAGACGCGGGCGGTGGGCCACGCGAAGACGAAGTCGGCGCCGATGGACTTGTCCAGCATGCCGTAGTGTGCTCCGGCGTAGGACTTCCGCAGCATCACGGCGATGAGCGGAACCGTGGCATCAGCCCAGGAGAAGAGCAGCTTGGCGCCGTGCCGCAGTATCCCGTTCCAGTCCTGCTGCGAGCCGATGAGGTAGCCGGGACAGTCGGCCAGCGATACCAGCGGGATGCCGAAAAGGTCGCAGAAGCGGATGAACCGCGCGATCTTGTCGCAGGCGTTGATGTCCAGAACGCCTGCCTTGACCCTGGGCTGGTTGGCCACGAGGCCGACGGCCCGGCCGGCGAAGCGGGCGAAGCCGCAGATGGCGTTGGTGGCGTAGTAGGGCAGTATCTCGAAATAGCTGCCGTCGTCGACTATTGCGTGGATGGCCTTCATCATGTCATACGCGCGGTTCGGATTGTCCGGGATGAGTTCGTCCAGTTCCGGGCTCTCGCGTTCCGCCGGGTCCTTCGAGTCCATGCGGAGGGGCTGTTCCGTGTTGTTGGAAGGGAGGAACGCCAGCAGGTCCCTGCAACGGTCGAGGCATTCCTGGTCGGAGTCAGCGACGATGTGCGTCTGGCCGGACTTCATGGCGTGGGCCTTCCAGCCGCACAGGTCCTCAAGGCTGATCTCCTCGCCCGTCTGGGTCTTGACGAATGCCGGACCTGCGATGCCCATGAAGCCGGTGCTGCGATTCTGGATTATGAAGTCCATCATCACAGGGTGGTATGCCTGTCCGCCGAGGCAGGGGCCCATAAGGAGCGATATCTGGGGGATGATACCGGACGCCTCTATCTGCGCGCGGAAGGTCCAGCCGTACGCCTCCAGGGTGTCCATGCCTTCGTGGAGCCTGGCGCCGGCGGAGTCGTTCATCGTCACGAACGGCCAGCCCTTCTCGGCTGCGAAACGGATGGCGGATGCGAGCTTCCGGCCGTGGTATTCGCCGAACGTGCCCATCATGGCGGTGAAGTCCTCGGCGGCGGCGACGACAGTCCGGCCCTGCACCTTTCCGAAGCCTGTGATGATGCCCTCGGCAGGCACCTCCCGCTTGTCCATGCCGAAGGCCGTCGTCCGGTGCTTGACCCACATGCCTATCTCGGTGAATGTGCCGGGGTCGAACAGGTAGGCGATTCTCTCACGGGCCGACATCTGGCCTTTGGAATGGCGCTCTTCGATGGCCTTCTCTCCTCCCATCTGGAGCAGCTGCTGTTGCTTCTGCTGCCACTCGTCGATGCGGTCCCGTGTGCTCTTCTCTCCTGGTGTTTCCATGTCTGCCTGTCTCCTTCGGTCGCAGTACTGATGCCGCGAAACGCTATTCGGGTGCGAGCCCTATCTTAGGCATGGCCCCATGTCGCATTCAAGGGGGAGTGCGGCTGTCCCGCTGATGCCAGGCGGGTCCCCCGGTGGCAAGCGCGGTCTGCCTCAGCGCGATTCTGTGTCCAGCGGGACGAGTTGCAGGATTCCCTGGATGCCGACCTGCCCCTCAATGGTCGCGAAAGCTCCGAGAACCTCGGGCGGCATGCGGGTCGAGTCCAGGGTCTGCGACAGGTCGGCTGCGCAGCGGATGCGGTTGCAGAGGGCCGTGGCAAGCGCGTCGGCGACGGCCGCCGAACGCGCAAGAACTGTGCAGGCATCGGCCCTGCCGAAGCTGAGCGAGTGGCCAAAGCTTCCGGTGGAGGTACAGACTCCCAAGGGTGTCTCCTTCGGAGCAATCCGGATGCCGATACGCCCGCTGAGCGTGGAGCGGCCTGCGTACAGCCCCACCGTCCGGGGCACAAGCGTTCTGATGAAGATGTCCCCCCCGTTTTCGACGATGACTTCGTCGGCATGCTGGAGCAGGTCCCTCCCGACAGCTTCAGCGATGGCGCCTGCCACCGCGCCAAGCGGTCCGAGACCTGCGAGTCGCGAGGCGTCGGCCATCGACTGGATTATGGCTGGAGCGTCGCCATGCGCTTCTTGCGGTTCCAGGCTGGTGGCAAAGCGGGGGTGGGAGAGGAAATATGTCTCGACGGAATGCCTGTGTGTCGTTACTGACAACAGGGCTTCGCGGCTCAGGTCGCGCGTCGCTCTCACGAGAAGGTCTGTCTCTCCCGCAGCAGCCGTGAAGCAGACCAGATCCTCGCTGGATACCCAGTCTCTGTAGAGGCGGCGGCTGTTCACTGTCAGCGCAGGCTCAGAATATGATGGTCATAGCGCGTGGTGGACACGCCTTCACGCAGATACCGCAGAGAACGCACTTGTTGTGGTCGAACAGGATATTCCTGGTCTCGGGGTCGACTGTGAATGCGTTTACAGGACAAACGGTGACGCAGGCGCCGCAGTGGGTGCAGCGCGATTCGTCGCGCAGGACGTCCTGGCTCAGGGGCTGAATCTGGAGGCCGGTATCCCGCAGGTACTGCATGCCCTTGTCGTAGTCCGACCGCTCCCCTGTGAGTTCAAGAACGAGGAGACCTTCCTGTCCGGGGGAGACGGAGGCCCTCAGGATGTTGAACATGAGGTTGTAGTCCGTGGCGAGACGGTATACTACCGGCTGGCCTGTGACCAGAGGCGGGAAGTGGAGAACGATGCGCCGGGATATTCTCATCTCTATTCGCCTATTCCTCGACTATCGGGCGGTCCACCAGGTGATGGTACCCGACCTCTGAGTCACGTCCGGGAAGAGGTGCGACCGGCTCTGTCAGCAGGAAGCTTCCTTCGGATATCCATGTCTTGAGCAGCAGGGCGATCTCTCTTGCCCTGGCGTAGCTCGACAGGGATGACGTAGGCACTTCCTTGCCCTGAAGCATAATCTTCCCGCTTCTCAGCTC
Organism: uncultured Dehalococcoidales bacterium; assembly: GCA_964594245.1. GTDB lineage: Bacteria > Chloroflexota > Dehalococcoidia > GIF9 > AB-539-J10 > SKVJ01. The sequence continues at coordinate 3,000 of CAZQML010000150.1, forward strand.
GGCGTAGCTGACCTCGCCCAGTATCTCCGGTTCCCTGTTCGGATGCGCATACGCGAAGTCGATGATGGGCGCAACGATATCCGCATCCGTTACCAACGTGTGCTCGAGGACCTTGTCGGAAAGCACGGGAATCGGCAGCCCGATGCCCACGCTGAGAGTGGCTCCGTAGCCGAGCATACTTGTTCCCACGAGCCAGCGTGCGTCCATCTGCTTGAGGTCACCGATGAGTGCGAGGCAGCCCGATGCCTCTCGAGGCGTGTCGTTGTCGAGCCTGGGCACGTGCGGATTGTGCTGCGTGCCGTGCCACGCCACATAGCCGACACCGCCTCCGAGGAACACCCTGGTGCCGATGCCAACCGTGTCATAGTCCGGGTCATTGAGGAGTGGGGAAAGCTGTCCGGCTGTCGAGTAGTTCGCATTCCCCAATTGCGCTTTGAGAACACCCATGTACGTGTAGAGAACCTTGTCCCCCACGTTGACGGCCACTTCGTAGTTCTGAAAGCTGTTGCGCATGTTGAACAACGTGGCGCTGTTGAGATCGGCCAGCCGTATCCACGTATCGAGCTTCTTTCGAGGGTAGCAGTCCGTGCCGTAGGCGGTTGCCTGGAGGCGAACGTCTCTGCCGGCCACCAGGTCTTCGATGACATGTCCGCCGCCGTATCTGAACTCTCCCGGGTATATCTTGTTTCGGGGGTCGTCATCCGGTATGGCTGTGGCGCCAAGGAACAGGTCGACCGCCGCTATCCCGGCATAGGCGGGCACGTCATTGAGGTTGGTTTTGCCGCCGCCCAGCTTGATGCGCGGCTTGGAGTGGCCGATGTTCATGTACATCCCTGAGGAGCACATGGGGCCAAACGTTCCGGTCGTGACTACGTCTACTGTCCGAGCTGCTTTCTCGAAGCCCTCCTTCTTGACGTAGTCGAGGACTTCCTCAGCGGTCAGGACGACAGCCTCTCGACGGGAGATGCGTTCGTTTATCTCGGCGACTGTCTTAGACACGATAGCTCCAATGTGTCGGTGAAAGGGGCTTCTCGGGGCCGTTGACCTGCTAGCTCTTCAGGAGTTCGATGCTGAGCTCGGCGGCCTTCTTGCCCGAAAGCAGCATGCCTCCGAAGATTGGTCCCATCCGCGGCGCACCGAACGCGGCATTGGCCGCCATTCCCGCTACCAGTAGTCCGGGATATACCTCGACAGTGTGCTCCGGAATGGTCTGCTCGGCAACCTCGGCCCACATTGACCTCTCACCCATGACCGTGCCGTCAGGAGTGCGCAGCCGCCCGCCAACCTTGTTCACCACCAGGTGGCACACCTCGCAGGCGTGGCCTGTCGCATCGATGACCAGCCTGGAGCGCACGGCGAGAGGATCGATATGGAGCTTCGCTATCTCTACGGCGCTCCAGTTGAGGACGAGACCGCTCACCCTGTCCGCTTCCCTGATAACCACGTCCTCCATGCTTATCAGATTGAAGATGCGCGCTCCGGCCTTCACCGCGCGTGAACACATGGTGGATGCCATCTCAACCGCGCCTACGATGTGATAGTCGGGCTGGTACTCGACGGTCGTCACTCCAAGGTCGTCAAGCACGCGCTTGCCGGAGTCCTGTACGACCAGCTTGTTGAACATCATGCCACCACCCCAGACACCGCCACCGATACTGAGGTGGCGCTCGAAGATGGCCACGTTGACGCCCGCCTGAGCGAGATAGAATGCAGCCGTCAGGCCGGCGGGTCCGGCTCCAACGATGGCAACATCGAGCTCCAGTGCATCGAGGAGTTCCTTCGTGTAGCTTTCGATTATGGCGCGAGAGATAGTGACTTCGTCCATCCGTGAATGACTCCTTAGGTTTCGTGTGCGCGAACACAGGAAGGCGTTCGCGGCAATCGCGAAAGTATACTCTCGATGCTGTTCGCTTGCCAATCTGCGTTTCGTACGTGCGGCCCGCCGCTGTTTGATCTCGTCCATACAGATGGGTTACACAAGCAGTCTCGACATAGCAGAGTTGAACGAGGCGCTACGCAAATGGGAATGCGTGTGTGACTCCATCCGCCCACACCAATCCCCAGGATACCTGACATCGTACCAGTCCCTGCAGCAGTGCCATCACAACCGGAGGGAGGTGATGTGTCACCAATGACATGGACGAGTACAAGAAATTGACACTCATATTGCACGGGAATACAATGTTCCACCTAGACTACCCATGTGCTCGGCAGAGCGTCTGGCAGTAGACGGTGGTACGTGGGTAGGCATCGTGACGGCCAGAGTTACGATGAATTGTCGGGCTGGCAGCCATGTCGGATTGTCCTGAGAAACCACCGGAGGTGACTATGTTTGGCTAATGAACTGCGGCAGGTCTCTTGTGCGGACTACACGCTCACTTTGGAGTTGCCATGCTAAGAGGTGATAGGCACGCACGGAGAGGAGAAGAAGGAACCTTCAAGATGCGCAAGTCCAAGTCATTGGTGAGGGATTAGATTAGAAAGGAGAGGCATGATTAGAAAAGTGTTGGCACTTCTACTCGTCAGTGTTGTAGCAGTTACAGGCCTGCTTGGTGTGGGTTGTTCTCCAGAGCCAGAGGCAGTCCCACCTGAGGAGGAAGCTCCGGCCACCCCCCCCGAAGAAGAGGAAGCTCCCGCCGCCCCGGCACAGGAAACGATTAAGTGGAAATTGCAGGGTCACGTCCTTGCAGCGGATGCCATGTATGAACAGGTCAGCCGCCTGGCTGAGCGGATAACCACTGCGAGCGGCGGGCAATTGACAGTTGAGCCGTTTCCTGGTGGTGCTATTGTCCCGATAGGCGAAGAGCTCACGGAGGGGGTCGACAAAGGAGTTCTTGAGGCTGGGCTCAGTTACCACGGGTACTACAGAGGCGTACTCCCCACAGCCGGCCTCTTCGCAGAAGTAGTTGGCGGGTTGACTCCTGTTCAAGCCATGCTGTGGTACTCGAACGGGGGAGGCAACGAACTTGCGGCAGAGGCGTATGAGCAGTCCTTCAATGTGAAGTACATCAACAGCCCCAACACGGAAAATGCTGAGGTATGGTGTCACTCTACGAAGCCCCTGGAAACGCTGGATGATCTTATCGGAACGAAATTCCGTACTTCGGGCGATGGTGGAGCAGTCCTTGCCGCGATGGGCGTGGCAGTCGTGAGTGTCCCTGGTAGTGAACTCTACGAGGCTGCAGCGCGAGGCGTTGTCGACTGCTTTGAATATGGCACACTGTCAAGAAACTGGGGTCTAGGCTTCCACGAAGTGACTGATTATATCTATCTTTCTCCATCCCGTTGTCCTTGTCCTTCGGCTGGCTTCTGGGTCAACGCTGATGCTTGGGCGGAACTTACGCCCGAACTTCAAGCCGTTGTCGAGTTGGCATGCCGAGCAGAGCCGCTAACATGGTATGCGCAGGCAATAGCTGCTGACAACGCTGCGCTTCAGAATTACATAGATTACGGGACTCAAGTGGTGCGACTTCCCCAAAGCATTGAAGATGCCTTCGCGGAAGAAGCTGGCAAATACTACGATGAGAAGGCGGCTGTCGAGGGCGCCCTTTATGCAAAGGTGCTCGCGTCGATTAGTGAGTACAAGGAACTCTGCGAACTCCTAGACATACGCTGAATCAGGGTACCTCCAGTCTAGTCCGCTAATCCTCCTTCGAGCCCTGCTCGAAGGAGGATTAGTCCGGAGCACAGAAAGAATGAGAAGTCTCTTGACGTTCATTGACTCCCTTAGCGAGTACGCCGGAAAGTTGGCGTCGCTGTTCTGCATAGCTCTTGTCTTGATGATCTGCTTTGACGTCATTGCGAGGTATGTTTTCAACGCACCTACGATGTGGGGAACTGACATCTCATCAATGCTGGGACTCAGCATTGCTGCCTTCGGCCTCGGATATACCCACCGACATGGAGGCCATATCAGGGTTGATGTCATCTACGCACGTCTGTCACCCAAAGGAAGGGCAATCGTTGACGTCGCCTGTGCCCTCGTACTTTTTGTCCCGCTGTTCACCGTTTTGACATATGTCGCCGCTGGGCGCGTGTGGCTATCTTGGTCCGGGCATGAACAATTGACCACCTCGTTGTGGTACCCCCCAGCTGCTCCGATTAGAGCTGTGTTCTTCATAGGTTTGTTGATCCTTACCCTCCAGGGTGGGGCTCAACTCGTTCGGGACTATCGCCTGCTGACGAGGAAAAGGCCAAATGATTGACATCAGCCCGGCAGCTCTTACCCTGTTCATGCTTGGGGGACTCATGGTGGGAGTCTTGCTTGGCTATCCCATTGCTGTCCCGATAGGTGCACTGACCGCAATAGCGGGATATCTATTGCTTGGCGGCTCCGCCTTTGAGTTGATCTACGGGCGACTGTTCAGTTTCTTCATGAGCTATACCCTCTTGGCGGTGCCCTTGTTCGTCTTCATGGGCACCATGCTGGAACGCTCTGGCATAGCCGAAAGTATGTACAACGCTTTCTACCTATTCCTGAGTGGATTCAGGGGTGGACTCGCTGTGATGACGGTGATACTGGGCACAATCCTGGCTGCCTGTGTTGGAATCATCGGTGCTTCAGTCACCATGTTGTCGCTGCTCGCCCTTCCCGCAATGATCAGTCGCGGCTATTCCAAGAGTCTGGCGGCCGGCTCAGTCTGTGCGGGTGGCAGCTTGGGTACTCTCATTCCTCCGAGTATTATGCTGGTAATCTACGGACCGATGGCCGGCATCTCAGTTGGAAGGCTATTCTTCGGTGCGATTGTTCCAGGCCTCGTTCTCTCCGGTTTGTATTGTGCCTATATCGTTATACGGGCTTCACTGCAACCGCGGATCGCACCTGCCATATCTATGGACGAACGCAGCAGGCTTCCATTCACGAGGAGGCTGGTTGTACTACTGCGAGCGCTTGTCCCGCCCATGGCACTCATCCTATCAGTGCTGGGGGTCATCTTCTTCGGCATAGCTCCGCCTACCGAAGCTGCAGCGGTGGGCGCCTTAGTCGCTACACTTCTAACCGTCTTTCGCGGCCAGTTGCGTTGGCGCACGCTGAAAGACACGGCGCTCCAAACAGTCAAGGTTACGAGCATGATACTCCTCATCGGAGGAATGTCTTACGCCTTCGTGGGAGTCTTTCTCGCTGGCGGCGCCGGAAGGGTAATTGAAGAGGTAATTCTCGGCTTCCCTGGGGGACGTTGGGGCGCCTTTGTCGGGATCATGTCCACAGTCTTCATCTTGGGCTTCTTTATTGACATGGTGGGTATCATCTTCATCATCGTCCCCATAATATCGCCACTGATTCCCGCGTTGGGATTTGACCCTCTCTGGTTTGGCATATTGATCGTTGTCAACCTGCAAATGTCGTATATGACGCCTCCGTTTGCGTCGGCTATATTCTATGTGCGAGCGGCGGCTCCGGTTGAGTTGGGCGTGACCACGGGTGACATCATCCGAGGGATAACCCCATTCGTATTCCTGATTATGGTTGGAATCGTCATATGTGTCGCTTTTCCACAATTGATCCTATGGTTGCCTAACATAATGGTGAGGTGACGAGAGAGAGAAGAATATTGCGCTATTCAAGTAGGTCTGTAGGTCCTGTTCAGGTGTCCAGACTGACATGGATGATCATGCTGGCCCTGTGCGAGGCAGTTGAACGTGAACAAAGGAGGACGATGTGTCCGTAATATCCAAGGAACTAGTATTTGCTGAACTTAGACGTATCTGTGGCTCGGACTGCGTAGTGGATCGGCAGTCGGACCGGATTGCCCACGCGCTCAATAGGAATTGGTATACCAGGACACTATGGGCGCGCAACCTCTCGTTTCCTGTTGCTGATGTCATCGTGTATCCGAAAACAACCGAGCAGGTCTCCAAGATCCTTCAACTCGCCAATCTAGAAAGAATACCGGTGACTCCCTATGGGGGCGGTAGTTCAGGAATGGGGGGGAATGTTTCAGAGCACGGTGGCATTGTGGTAGACCTCAAGAAGATGGACAGGCTATTGGATATCAATGAGACATCCCTTATGGCAACAGTCCAAGCTGGACTCGGTTGCTGGGAATTTGAGGACAGTCTCAACACGATTGGCTACACGTCTGGACACGAGCCGGCTTCCCATTTCTGCGCTACGATGGGCGGTTTTCTCGCTTTGCGTGGATCGGGGCGACTGTCAACTGGATACGGGAAGATTGAAGATATGGCTCTAGGCCTGGAGGTGGTACTTCCCAGTGGTGAAGTCGTCAAAACGCATTCTGCCCCTGCACATGCGACCGGGCCAGACTTGAAGCAGTTGTTCATTGGGTCCGAAGGTGTCTTGGGCATAATAACCGAAGCCGTGGTCAAGATACATCCCTATCCAGAGGAACGGAGATTTCGAGCCATGCTCTGCCCTGACCTTCACTCGGGGATAGAAACGATGAGGAAGACACTGGCAATCGGGCTCAGGCCAGTCGTGGGTAGGCTTTATGACGAAAGAGAAACGGCCACTCTGTTTCGCAAGACGTGGGGGGTAGAAAAGGAAGGAGCCTACCTCGTAGTAGGGTTTGATGGACTGAAGCAGAAGGTGGATATGGAAGAGGAAGCCTGTCTCAGAATATGCAAGGAGCAAGGTGGCGAGGATCTCGGTAATGAGCGGGGTCTGTTCTGGTGGGAACACAAGTACGATGACTACTATCCCGCAGATAGGCACGATGTACGTAGGTACCAGGCTCTGTTGGGGGGGCGCGCTGCCGGAGGAACGTTTGACGTCTGTACTTCATACAACGAGATTGAGCCGCTATACCATGAAATATGCGAGACCTTCTCATCCAAGTTCGGGCAATATGACGCCGACATCTACGGGCATTTTTCACACTGGTACAAGCACGGTACGATGGTCTACTGTCGCTGGCATCTCTATGACCTTCCTGAAGACATGAACATAGTTGCGCTCTACAACGATGTCTGGGGTGCGCTAGCACCTATAGCAATTGCCCACGGCGCAGCTTTCGAGCATCACCATGGTATCGGCAGAGTGTTGGGTCGGTTTCTGAGGTTGCAGGATCCGGGAGGCTTTGAGGTGTTGCAGAGTATCAAGAACGCGTTGGACCCCAACAACATAATGAACCCAGGCGTACTCGGACTAGGAGGTTAAGCAGTGCACATCGATGATCTCGCATTGGAAATTGAAATATGTGCTTTCTGTCCACTTATGTGTAAGGACATGTCGTCCTTTCATCAGCACGCGAAGGGCGAAGACTCAGCTCCACATATTGTGAACCTGTATCTATGGAAGGTTCTGGAAGCTCGGAATGATTCCGAGAGAGAGGACGCTCTCAAACAGGCTGCTGAAGTTGTGTACCAATCCGCCTTGGATGGGCAATCTTCAGCATGGTGCGCCAAGTCGAGAGATATTCGGGCAAATCTCATGGCGGCAAGGGCAGACGTTGTCGAGCATGGCTATGCCCCGAAGAGCGTTGTTGAAATTGACGACAAGACGAAGAAGCAACACAACCCATTCGGGGAACCACACGACATGAGGCTCGCTGGGCTGGACGGATCCACCCGAAGTGAGCTTGAAGCGCAAAAGAGTGGCAAGATTGGACTTTGGCTGGGATGTACAGCCGTCCATCATCACCCGGAAATTGTACAGGCACTTGTGAAGATCTTGACGTCGGCAAACGTTGATTTTCAGATCCTGGGTGAAGATGAGTGGTGCTGTGGTTTGCCTCAATACAAGCTCGGGCTCAGAGAAACCGCGAGACAATTGGCAGAACACAATGTTCAGGCGATAGAGAGAAAAGGATTCGAGACCCTTATCGTGGATTGCCCCGAATGCTATCGGGCTTTTCGGGAGTTCTATCCCGCATGGGGACAGCCACTCAAGGCACGGGTTGTCCATTCGGTCGAGTATGTTCAGGAGTTGCTGGCCCAGGGAAAACTTCAACTGAAAGGAGCACTCCCTAAGACAGTCACCTATCACGACCCTTGCGAGTTGGCGATTCATTCGACACCAATCCCGCGAAGAGACTACGAAACCTCTGACATATGCGAGGCTCCGAGAGACGTGCTCAGACAAATCCCGGGAATATCACTCAAAGAGATGAGATGGACACGAACCAAGACATATTGCTGTGGTGGAGGGGTCGGGATGAGAGAAAGCTACCCGGAGGTTTCTCGCGACATAGGCAAGAAGGTTCTTCATGAGGCCTCGGAAACGGGAGCAGAAGTACTGGCAGTGGGTTGCCCAAAGTGCAAACGGCAATTCTCTTGGGCAATGGGCGAAGATGCGAGCCTTGAGGTAAGCAGCATCGTCGAACTGGTTGCCCAATGTATCTAGGTCGCCGGTCCTTCCGAGTGGTGAAGGACTAGGACCAAGAGTTCTTGTGGCAGCAATCGTCGTCCTGAACCCATCAATCCAGTCAGATAGTGCACCGTTACTATGCAAAGCGCCTTTGCATGGTGTCAGGGAGAATAGGACAGTAGTGACGTTGTGACATGAGTAGGTGAACGATGAAAGCACAGGGTCATAGCATAGGCATAGATGTGGGTACGAGCGGGTGCAAGATAACGATACTGCGTGAGGATGGCTCTATTGTTGCTAATGCTTTCCGGGAGTACTCTACTTCTTGTCCCAGACCGCTGTGGTCCGAGCAGAATCCAGACCATTGGTATGGCGCGGTCATAGCGGCTTTGAGAGAGTCACTGGAGAAGGGCAAGGTACGTCCCTCTGACGTCGCTGCAATATGCCTCAATGGTCAGCCTCACACGCTTGTGCTGTTGGATGAACAGGACAGGACAATACGGCCGGCTATTGTCTGGACGGACCAACGCAGTGCAGCACAATCCAATCAACTGAAGAATCAGTTCGGTGATCTCATTTTCGAGACCGGCTGCAATCAAGTCAATCCCACTTGGACCATCTCTATGCTCGCGTGGATAAGAGAAAATGAGCCTGAGACATGGGGCAAGATCAGGAAGATCATGCTTCCAAAAGACTATGTTCGCTTCCGGCTGACTGGAGGATGGGCAACTGATTGGACCGATGCCGTAGGCACACTCTTGGCTGATGCTAGAAAGAAGGAATGGTCGGATGAGCTTTGCCGGATCATCAAGTTACCGCGGGCGGTCTTGCCGGATATTCTTCCTCCTATGAGCATTTGTGGCAGCGTGTCAGGAGAAGCCTCGATAGACATAGGAGTACGCGAAGGGACTCCGGTCGTCACAGGTGCGACGGACCCCGCTGCTGAAGTCTTTGGTGCAGGAATGCATGGGAAGAATCAACTTGCGGTAAAGCTCGCTACTGCCGGATGTGTCTTTGTGACAACTGAGGAACCACGACCACATCCGTGCATTCTGACTTATCCACACGTAATCCCGGGACTGTGGCTTTCATTAGCCGCAACGAATTCCAGCGGCTCTGCCCTCACGTGGTTTCGTGACGTCTTCTGTGCGGAAGAGGCAACAGTTGCCGAATCCCTCAGTCGACGTGCGTATGAGGTGATGGATGCGGAGGCCGAAAATGTGGAACCTGGTTCAGACGGGCTGGTCTTCCATCCCTACTTACTGGGTGAGCGCGCGCCTTATTGGGACCCGCAACTGAAAGCGAGTTTCACTGGAATTCGAATGACCCATCAAAGAAGGCATTTCATCCGCTCTGTTCTGGAAGGAGTGTCGTTTTCCGTCAAGGATTGTCTTTGGCTGATACAGAACGTTGTGAGTGACAGAGGAATCGAGAGGAGCGTGGGCGACAAGGTCATCCTGCTTGGAGGCGGAGCCAAGAGTAAGCTGTGGTCACAGATAATCAGTGACGTCCTCGGAATGAAACTGTGGAAACTGGAAGTAGGGGACGCCTCTTTTGGGTCAGCATTAATGGGAGCGGTTGGTACATCTATGTTCGAGACTTCTCAGGAGGCGGCTCGAAAATGCATCAAGATCTCCGACGAACTGAATCCAAATCCTGAGACATCGGCCTATTACGAGGCGAGGTTCAAGGCGTACAAGCAAGTTCACGATGCGTTGGCGGAGCTATATAGGATAGACGCGGCAAGCTCTCGGAATTCGAACTGAGTACCTGGTGGTGAAGACTGGCTATCGCCTCCAGGTGCTTGCGATTCGAAAGCAGTTCGACTGACCCTGCCCCATGATTGATGCCAGTGCCACTTGAAGTCCTTCCGTGGTTTCCACGAACTTGTGTGGCGCCAGGCCGCACAGGTCACTGGGGTCCCTGACCCTGCACCAGTTTCTGCAACAGTACCATCACAACCGAAAGGAGGTGATGTGTCACCAATGACATGGACGAGTACATGTCTTTGACAGTACGAATGGGCGATGCTACGATAGCCACACAGGGCATATGCTATCGGCCCGTAGCCCCAGGGTTGACAGGTTGGAAGTGGTTCAGGGGTCGGGATAGCGCATCAAGTGGACGATCCTGCTAGTTGGCTTCTACCAGCGTTCTTCCTGTGCGTGTTGTTGGCGGGCTTCTTTGCGAGTGCCGAGTCAGCCTTCCTGTCTGTGTCCAGACTGCGTGTACACTACCTTCGTGAGAGCGGAGGCCGCGGTGGACAGCAGTTGGCTCGGGTGCTGGAGCGGCCTGAACGTTTCCTCGCCATGGTTCTCCTTGGCAACAACCTCGTTCACATCGCGGCTGCCTCAATTGGCACTATTGTGAGCGTCGCGGCGTTTGGCATGCCGTGGGGCCCGGTCGTCGCCACCGTGTCAGTTACAGCCATCGTGCTGGTGTTCGGAGAGCTGCTCCCCAAGACCGTCGCCGTGCACTTCCCTGAGCGTGTGGCTATCGCCTATATCTACCCCGTCCGCTTCTTTGAACTCGTACTGCTCCCGTTCGTCGTGCTGCTCGACCGCATCGGAATCGGCTTCCGACGTCTCGTGTCGGATGCGGAAGGCCGCAAGGTACTCGTGAGCACAGGAGAGCTTCGCTCGGCCATCGACGTGGGGGAGAGCGAAGGAGTTGTTGCAGAAGGCCAGGCCGAGATGCTGCACGCGGTGCTCGAGTTCACCAACAGGCCGGTCAGCAAGGTCATGGTGCCGCGCACGGAGATTGCCTGGGTGTCGGAAGGAACCACCATCGCCGACTTTCTCAGCATCTACGCGGAAAAGCCCTACAGCCGCTTCCCCGTGTACCGGGAGAACACCGACAACGTCGTCGGGATACTCTCGGCGAAAGATGTCCTCATGAAGCTCACGTCATCATGCACGCCCGTTGAGGTGTTGGTGGACGAGGTGATTCGCCCGGCACACTTTGTGCCCGAAAGCCAGCCCCTCGGTCGGCTGCTGGCCGAGATGCGCGATGGGGGGCACCACGTGGCTCTCGTTGTTGACGAGTACGGCGGAGTTGAAGGAATGGTGACGCTGGGACTGCTGACGGAAGAGGTGGTCGGCGACATCAAGGATGAGCTGGGGAACGAAGACGAAGACTTCATCATGACGGCGGCCAACACTTATCAGCTCGACGGCGGATACCGTGTCGAAGACGCCAATGAGGAACTCGAA
>CAZQML010000151.1:0-5791 GCA_964594245.1 uncultured Dehalococcoidales bacterium
AGGCACGACAGGACGGAGGCCATGGAAGTCGTACGGCAGGTTGACAGTCTGAAGGCATTGCGTCCTTCTTGGCCGCGACCGGTTGGCCTCGTGCCGACGATGGGCTACCTGCATGACGGGCACCTGTCGCTGGTGCGGCGGGCGCGGGCAGAGAACGCCACGGTGGTCGTCAGTATCTTCGTCAATCCCACGCAGTTCGGCGCGGCGGAGGACCTCTCCAGCTACCCACGCAATCTGGAGAGAGACCTGGACTTCCTGGAGCGAGAGGGTGCAGATGTGGTCTTCGTTCCGCCGGCCTCCGAGATGTATCCCGGAGGGTACTCCACCTGGGTGAATGTGGAAGGAATCACATCCCTGCTTGAAGGGGCCTCAAGGCCCGGCCATTTTCGCGGTGTCGCGACGGTCTGCAACAAGCTATTCAACATCGTGGCGGCAGAGAGGGCGTACTTCGGCCAGAAAGATGCGCAGCAGGTGGCGGTCCTCACGAAGATGGCGCACGACCTGAACATGAATATCGACATCGTTGTCGAGCCCACCGTGAGAGAGTCTGATGGCCTCGCGATGAGCAGCCGCAATGCCTATCTGGGGCCGGAGGAGAGGGTCGCTGCAAGGGTGCTGTTCCGGGCTCTCACGAGTGCTCGCGACATGTGTCGGGAGGGCTGTCTTGACGCGGCCCTGGTTCGCAAGACGATGGCAGGTGTTGTCCGGAGTCAACCTCTGGCTTCCCTGGACTACGCCACTGTCGTCGCCCCCGGTTCATTTGAGGAGTTGGAGTCGATGGACGGACCGGCACTTGCGGTCATCGCTGTTCGCATCGGTTCGACACGACTCATCGACAACATGCCGTTGTTGGACTAGCGAGACAGGGCACGTTGCCGGAGCGGCGTGCCCTTCGCGCATCGTTATCCGGGGGAGTCTGTCCCCCTGCCCCTGATGCAGATTTAGCCGATGAGTTCGGCGGGGACAGTTACTCCTGCTTCCCTGTAGTACTTCACAGCCCCGGGATGAAGCAACAGGCTCATTCCATCGAGTGCCGTGTCAAGGGTGATATCGTTCGCCTTCGTGTGAACCAACCTGAGTTCCCCAACCTGTTCGAACAGGATCTTCGTCATCTCGTAGACAACATCCTCAGGCACGACCGCGCCGACGCAGAGCATCGCCTGTACCGCCACGGTGGACACGTCCGAATCCATACCATACGTGCCTGCGGGAAGCACCTGCCGGACATAGAAGGAATAGCCCGCTTCGCCCAGCGCCTGCAGAATGTCATCAGAGACGGAGAGGATTCTCACTTCTGTTGAGACGGCAAGTTCCTCGATAGCCGATGTGGGAAATCCAGCTACCAGGAAGCCGACGTCGACTTGGCCCAGCTTGAGGGCGGACGCTGACTCACCGAAGTTGAGGTCGTATCTCTTGATGCTGTCCCAGATACCGGCTGCGCTGAGTATCTGCTCACAGGCTACGGCAGTGCCGCTCCCGGGCGCACCGACGGCCACGTTCTTGCCGGCCATGTCTGCCAGGGACATGATGTCGCTGGCCGCCTTCACTGCAAACTGGATGGTCTCGGGATACCAGCACGCGATGCCCTGGAGTTCGGGAACAGGTGCATCGAACATGTTGATGCCCTTGCGCGCGTAGTAGGACACGTCATTCTGGGCCAGTCCTGCCTGGCATTCACCCGAGCCTATCGCCTTGCAGTTGGTGACACTCGCGCCGCTTGTCACGGCGCGGGCGTCGATGTTGTCCGAGAACTGATTCAGCAGTTCGGCATATCTGGACCCAAGCGGGAAATAGGTTCCGCCGGTTCCTCCCGTGTAGACCGTGACTTCCGTCTTGCCGCCGCCGGCAGCGCAGCCGGTGACACCGGCAAGCAGTGACGTGACCACGACGGCCAGAGTGAGGATTCGCAGAGCGGACTTGATGGCTGGTCTCACCTTTCCACCTCCTTACAATGCACGGGATGCGTGCCTGCCGAAGAACAACGCCACCTGAGCGCGCTGGAATGGTAGAACACGCAACCACTGCGCGGGAAGGAAGATCCCTTCACCACGCGGCGTTCGCGATGCATCGCCTCGCACAGCAACTATGTTTCAATATTACGGCTATAGTACTATTGAAAGTCAAGGTCTGCGCCTGTCTGGCCCCTGTCGCGGGGCATGGATTGTGGAGCGGATACAGAGCGGATTGTGAATCGCCTTCTCCTGTTGCTGTTGATTCCGCTTTGCCTCCCCGTATCTGTGCTGGAGGTAGGCGCAGAGGGAGACAGCCACGCATGGGTGATGAGTCTTCGCGAGCAGGCCCGGGTCACGGTCGGATATGTTCACAGTGTGGAGCTGACCTGGGTGGAGGAGGAGTATGAAGCCAGTCGCGACGGCTTGTGGCTCCGCACGATGAAGTGGCAGTCGTTTGGAGCGGGGCTTCCCGATGAGTACGATTACTACGAAGATGGCTTCTATGTCAGAGAGTTGGAGCTCGACATGGGGAGATCACTCAGCTACTGGTTTCTTCCGCTCAACCGGTTGGAGATCTGCATCGACGGGAGGGTGGTGTTTCGTGGGCCCGAGCAACCTTCTCGAGTCAACGCGAGGGTCCGCCGCGTACCGCTCGCCGGCTTCCTTGTGTCGCAGTGGCTCCAGACCTGAACTTGCCTCGTATGCTGCACGCCATCCGGCACTGCACGAACGGCAGCGCCGAGTGAGCGTCGCCGGATGTCTCAATGAGTCCCGGTCGAGTTGGACGGTGTACCCGTGAGTGAGAAGCAGCAGACTCCAGAAGCCGCGCCCCAGTTTACACGAGCCCTGGTCTCGTGGCCTGCTCGCGTCGTGACTGCTGCGGCCCTCCTGTTCGGCCTCTACGAAATCATTTTCGTGTTCAACTTCAACTACACGCTCTATTCCCTGTTCTCGCGGTTCGGCATTGAACTGGCATTCCTGAGACACACGTTCCAGACCAAGCAAGGTATGGCGTTTGTCCTGGCAATGATCCTCATCATTGCCTTTCTTCTCTACCCCGCTCGTCGTCGGACGGCCGCTGGCTCCCGTGTTGGAGCGACGGACTGGCTCCTCGCCGCCATGGGTGCTTTCTGCGCGTTCTACATCTTCGCCGTCTACAATCGCTATGCTCAGAACGCTGAGGTACTCATTCCCGACATCGTATTCGGGATGCTGACGGTAATCCTCATTCTCGAAGCCACCAGGCGTGTTATCGGCTGGGTCCTTCCGACAGTCGTCGGCAGTTTCCTTGTCTACGGTGTTGTTGACCTGGGATTCAGGTGGACGCGTATCACGCAGCAGTTGTGCTTCGACGAGGGTATTCTGGGTATTCCTCTCATGGTAATGGTCACGTATGTGTTCGCTTTTGTCTTCTTCGGCGCATTCCTTCTGCGCATAGGGGTCAGCGACTACATAACGCAGTTCATGATCTCGGTATTCGGCCCCAGGCCGGGAGGACCCGCGAAGGCTGCTGTCGTGTCGAGCTGCCTGATGGGCACCGTCAGCGGGAGCTCGGTGGCGAATGTCCTCACCACAGGCACGTTCACCATTCCGCTGATGAAGAAGGCGGGCTACCCCGCCGAGGTCGCGGGCGCCGTGGAGCCGGTGGCCTCGACGGGGGGCCAACTGATGCCTCCCATCATGGGGGCTGCCGCGTTCATCATGGCCGAGTTCCTCGGCATTCCGTACAGGACTATCATAATCGCGGCAATCGTCCCCGCGCTCGTGTATTACTTCAGCGTCTACGTCTTTGTGGACCTTGAGACGAAGCGCCTGGGCCTTGGCGGACTCCCCCGTGAATGGCCGGTGAGGCACTTCCTGCGCAAGACGTATCTGTTCATTCCCGTCGTCGTGATTACCGCTGCGCTGCTTCGCGGGCTGCCTCCACAGATCTGCGCGATTGCCTCGCTTGGAGTCGCCGTGTGGGTCGCATGGATAGCTCGGGACAGCATTGCTGGGTCCGAGCCTCTGTACGTTGCGATTGTCTCTGCCTGCACTGTACTGATGTTTGTAGGAGGCGACTCCAACCGGGCTGTGGCCTTGATACTCCTCGCTCTTGCGGTGCTGCTGGTTGCCCTCTCGTTCACGACGAGACTGGTCAGCCGCAACGAGAAGTTCTACGTGAGCGTGCTGTTCATTCTCTTCGTTGGCGCTGCCAAGGCGGCGGCTGTGAACAGCGAACAGGTGCTTCTCCTTTCGGGAGTTGTAGGCATCCTTATCTCGCTGCTGGTCTCCGGCATCTCGAAGAGCAGGGAGGGGCGGGGCATGTGGTCGGCCACGTATGATGCGGTTGTCGCTGCGAGCACGACAAGTGTGAGCGTAATGCTGGCGGCGGCCAGCGCCGGCCTCATACAGGCCGTCCTCACGATGACCGGGCTCATTACTTCCATCGGCTATGACCTCGTCTCACTGACGGGCGGGACGCTGCTATTGCTGCTGCCGCTCGCAATGCTGTTCAGCCTGGTCCTTGGCATGGGGGTGCCGACGACGGCGAACTACATAATCACGTCGCTGGTGGTCGCGCCTGCTATCTTCCTGGTTGTGAGAGAGACGGGGGTGTACGGTGTGCCGGTGCCGGGGTACTCGACGGCTGTGGCACTGCTCGCAGCGCATTTCTTTGTCTTCTACTTCGGGATTCTGGCTGACGTTACGCCGCCGGTCGCGCTAGCCTCGTATGCAGGCTCGGCGCTTGCACGAGGAGATTTCTGGAAGACGGCTCTCAACGGCGTCAAATATGCGTCGGCAGGTTATGTCGGTCCGTACATCTACTTTCTGCACCCACAGATGTTTCTGGTGACGGTCGGAGACTGGAGCCTTCTGGCGGTGGCCGACGTGCTCTATTGTGTCGCAGGCGCGCTGATTGCCATGTATCTGCTGGCGATGGCGCTCACCGGCTGGTCGAATGGCAAACTGAGACGCGAGGTGCGGGCCGTACTCCTGGCGTGTTCGCTGGCCATAGTGGTCACGCTCCACCCGGCCGCAGTCGTGTCAGGATTCGCTGCCATCGTGTTTCTGCGGAGCTATTCGGGGCAGGCACTCCTATCACACGTTGAGGCGGACCATGCAAAAAAGGATTGAGATATGGATAGAGAGATAAGAGCAGTGCACGTGGGACTTGGTCCCATGGGTCTTCGGGTTGTACAGCACATACTTGCTGAGAGACAGGGCATTCGCTACGTGGGGGCCGTGGATGTGGACCCGCGCCTCGAAGGCAAGGACCTGGGTGAGCTGGCAGGTATGGGCTCACCTTCCGGGGTGAGAGTCACCTGCGACGCGTCCGCTGTCTTCGAGGAGACCAGGCCGGACATCGCCATCTACACGACCGTGTCCCCGCTCAAGGCGTTTCTTTCTCAGGCTGAGGTTGCGCTCCGCAACGGCGTGAACGTGGTCTCCACGTGCGAGGAACTGGCGTTCCCCTCGTTTGTAGATGCGGACTTGACCGCCAGATATGACGAGCTGTGCAAGCAGCACGGCGTCAGCATGCTGGGCACCGGCATCAATCCCGGCTTCCTGATGGACCTCAGGCCGTCGCTGCTGTCTGCTGCGTGCACAGATGTGCAGCGAGTTGAGGTCACACGACGGATGGACGCCTCACCGAGGCGGCAGCCCTTCCAGAAGAAGATTGGAGCAGGCATGGATGTGGATGAGTACAGGAAGGCAATGCAGTCCGGGGAGATAACGGGCCATGTCGGCCTTGAGATGTCGGTCTGCCTCATCGCCGACGCGCTCGGCTGGGTACTGGATGAGGTCCACGTGATCGGGCCGGAACCTGTCATCGCGGAGAAGCCGGTCTCATCGGA
>CAZQML010000152.1:0-2595 GCA_964594245.1 uncultured Dehalococcoidales bacterium
ATGAATGAGTTCAAGTCGCTTGCCCCCCGGAGAGGGCAGGAAGAGACACACGCTTGTCGAGTGGAGCGCAGTTGCCACGAGTCGTGTGAGTTGAGTGCTGAGTTCGGGGACGTCGACTATCTGCTGCGACGCTTTGCCGAACTGCTCAAGGGCGCGGAGGGCGTCGTATCTGTCCCGAAAGAACAGTCTGTCGACCATGTGCTGGGCGGCGCCGTAGAGCGGACGAAGGAAGAGCGCCAGGAAGATGACTCCGAGCACGTAGCCCCACGTGCTCTCCATGCGCTCGCCTATGAGCTTCTGCAGAGCGAGCAGGACTGCCATGTAGGGCAGGGCCACTATCACTCCGAGCGCGAGATACATGAGGCTTCGTCTGGCGAACCCGGGGATGTCGAGCAGCCGGTACCCCAGGAGGGCGACACTGCAGAGCACGCAGAAGAGGATGTTGGTCCAGGTGCTCGCGGGAGGGAGATTCGTGAACCCGTCGAGAATTGAGCCCACGAGTGGCAGGGAGGCTGCCACGCTTATGAACAGGAGGCGGTTCCTCTCCTCGTATGCAGAGATGGCCCGGTAGCGTTGCAGAAGCGTGTAGACGCTCGCGAGCAGCAGTGTGGTGGCGGCGAGGGCGGCGGGGATTGCTAGGGGGCCGATCACCGGCGCATAGCCGTACTCCTCGATTCGGATGTCCTTGACCAGAAGGCCGGAGGGGGCGGCTATCGCGAAGAGTGCCACTGTGACATACGCCAAGGTCAGGCCGCGACGGCGGCCTGACACTCTCGCGTATTCCAGCGAGAAGCGGTAGAAGCCCAGGGATATCACGAGGACCGCAATGCCCAACCACCGTTGCCACAGGAGCGCGACATCGGGGTCGGTACTGAGCCGCATGCCGAGCGTGAGCACTCCCCAGAGGAGGAGTCCGGACACCATGATGAAGAAGGCCCGCCGCCTTGGCGAGGGAGGCGCCCACTTCATCACGACGGCGCCTATCGCGAGCCCCGTGGCAAGCGCCAGCGCCGGCGGCAGGGTGTATGAGATGCTGCCCACTTGTGTCATGAAGCGTCCACCGTCATGTGTGCTGCTTCAAACAGCATGCGCAACGCCTTTTCAGGCGCATTTACGTGTGGTGGCTTGAAGTGGGCGGGGTCGGCGCCTGCCTGCCGTTGCCTCTCCGTGTAGCGCTCGAACGTCCCGGGAGGAAGAGACGTGACCTTGACCGGCTGGAGGCCGAGATAGGACTCCAGGTCACGATAGTCGACGTCGATAAGCTTCAATTGCTCGTCAACCATCTGGGCGAAACGCTCCGGCGGCACATCCTCCTTCAACTCGATGTACAGGCGCAGGAAGGCCCGGTCGCCGTCATACTCCTTCACTGCCGCCCAGTCGGCACATCGAATTCCCGTGCTGGATATTGCCTCCCAAATGGTGCGCTCGTCCAGCCGCGCGAGCGCGGCGAGGTCGATGGTCTCTCCCACTCTCCTTTGGAACTGTATGTGTGGCAGCTTGACTCCCGTCTCTTCGTCCTGCAGGCCGGTGAACCTGACGAGGTCCTTCATCCTGTAGCGAAGCAGTGGCATACCGTAGAATTGAGTGATGACCACCTCGTAGAGCCGGCCTTCCTCTACCTCGTCCAGCAGGACGGTGGAAGGCTGGTACGTCGGGTCTTCCTGCCATTTCTCGACCTCGGCCTCGGGGATGAACTCGAAGAAGGCGAGGTCGGGCAGGAAGTACATCCCCTTCTTATTCCACCCCTGGATCGCAATCATCATTGTCTCAGCGCATGCGTAGAACTCGTACGGTTCGGCGCCCCAGTAGCGCTTGATGGCGTCCTTGTATATGCCGGTGTCCATGCCGGCTGTGATGATGGCCTTCGACGGCCAGAAGTCGCGTGGCAGCATGGGGCGATGCTCCTTCTGCGCGCGCATTCGAGCCCTGATGAGCCGGCCGAGCACTGCAGGATGGAGCATCGACGCGGTCAGCTTCGTGCTGCGCGCCTGTTGCTCGAACTGCTCCCCCATCTTGACCAGAACGCTGGCAATAGCAGCGATGACGTCCACGCCGTCCCTCAGCGCCATCTGGAAGCCTGCGGCGACGCGCTGCTGAAACGGCAGCGAGGATGCAGTATCGCGTGGTGGCATAGCCCGAAAGGTGAGGGACTGCGCCAGGGAGTCGATCAGGGCTCCCGACGAGTACGGAGCCGGAGGCACCACGATTAAGAAACGGAACCCCGGCCCGCAATCGACCTTGCCGCGCTCACCTGTTGATGCGAGGGTGATTATTGACATGCACGCCTTGCTGACGCGTTCAAGGGAATCAGGGCTATGTGGAATCCACTTGAATTCACCTCTTCCCCCTGACGAATGACACCACAGTCCAGGCTTGAAGGCGAGAGCGTCCTCGCGCCGCTCGCTCAGGTACGGCACGTAGGCGTCGTATGTCGTGAGGGGCACGAGGTGACGGAACTCCTCAACTGTCTGGGGCTTACTCTCGCCGATAATCTTCTTGCCCAGAGTGCTGGGCCAGACTCTCTCTATCTGGTCGAGCAGTAGTTCCTCCTGGATGGACATGAACTCCTGCACACTGAGGTCCAGGAAGCCGCAG
>CAZQML010000153.1:0-11512 GCA_964594245.1 uncultured Dehalococcoidales bacterium
GATATGGAGGGCATGCTGCCGAAGATGCTCGCGGCGGATGTCATAGTGTTCGGGAGCCCGTCCTACTTCTACATGTTGTCAGGCCTGCTCAAGAACTTCCTGGACAGGACTATCCCCATCTGGCCCCTCCTCAAAGGCAAGAGGGCTGCGGGCGTTGCGGTGGCGGAAAACACGCTGGGCAGAGTGCAGGAGAACCTGAGAACCTATGCGGACCTGTGCGAGATGCGGTGGATCGGTGAGGTGAGTGCCCTGGCGAAGGAGCCGGGCGAGGTGGCGGAGAACGAGGCAGTGTCGGAGCTGCTCTCAGGGCTGGGAAGGAAGCTCGCCGCCCGGGGAGAGTGACCCGGCGCGAGGCGTCGTGCTCAGCCAGGCCAGCCGAGCAGGACGACGGCGAGCGCGGCAATCGGCAGGTAGCGACCCATCTCTATCATCCAGCCGGCTGAGTGCGGGAGCAGCCCAGGTTCGCGCTCGCCTCGGGCTCGCTCAACTGAGCGGGAAACGCCGGCACCACGTCTCACGCGAACAGGAGAGCCGGTCAACTGCGCCCGTTTCGCATTTGTCTGAGCCACACGGACCTCAGTCGGTGCGTCTCGATGCACTCAAGGGGTTTGTGTGGCTCATCCAGGTCAACTTGCCGTTGATACGTGAGAGCAGCCCTGTCATCCATCACCTCCTCGTGCCCCTGGCGGGCGATGGTGAGGGACTCGTCGGCCTTGTCGAGAGCGGCAGTGGCGAATGACCGTCTCCCACTGCGATAGGGAGTATGTGGCAGCGGATGTCAAAGATGATATAGCCCCACGTACTAGATAATTTGACATATCATGTAAGATTCTCTACAATGTCAGTGGAAAAGTTGTGAAGGGTCTGGGAGATGTGGGGGTTGGAAGGAAGTGAGGATGCCGGGACAGGTGGCGTTCCCGGGCCGGAACAAGACGGAGAGACACACAAGGAGGCATGAGAGAAATGGTTATACAGAGATTGGAGCCGTTCAGCAACATCGTGAGCTTGAGGGATGCGATGGACCGCCTGTTTGAGCAGAGCGTAGTCAGCCCCCAGAAGTCCGCGGAGGCGGCGAGTCTTGCCGGCGCGAGACTTATGCCTGTCGACGTGTACGAGAGGGACTCAGACTACGTGATCAAGGCCTATGTTCCCGGCGTGAAGGCCGAGGACGTAGAGATTGCAGCAGAGCGGGAGACCGTGACTCTCAGATTACACGTGCCGGGCGACGTGGAAAAGGAGGAGGCGAAGTCGTACAGGTGGCTCGCGGCTGAACTGGGCTACGGCGATGTGATGCGGATGCTGACTCTGCCGGTGCCGATAAACGCGGCGAAGATAGAGGCACTGGTGGAGAATGGAGTGCTGACGGTGGTTGTGCCCAAGGCGGAAGAGGCGAAGCCCAAGAAGATCGTGGTGAAGGCGAAGTAGCTGCCGGACGCGCGTAGCCGTGGTCCCGCGACCTGTGGCGAGTCCATGGGAACAGGGGAAGTCCGGGAATGCAGGAGCCTCCGGCGGACGGAGCGCGTGACAGCAAGTGATTGAGTGGCACGCTGGATTGGTGGTCGAGCGTGTGACGGCGTATGGCGATTGACGGTGGATTGAGTGGCGAGAGATGGAGGTGAAAACATGGCAGATTTGATTCGATGGGAACCGATGGGCATCACGAGTTTGAGGCACGCAATGGACAGACTGTTTGAGGATTCGTTCGTCAGACCTTCGGGTCTGTTGCCCGCGCTGAGGGCCGAAGCGCCCGCGGTTGACATGTACCAGACGGACAAGGACGTGGTGGTGAAGGCATCGCTGCCGGGCATGAAGGCTGAAGACGTGGACATCTCGGTCACTGGCGACATGCTGACACTGAAGGGTGAATACCGTGAGGAGCAGGAGGTCAACGAGGAGAAGTACTTCAGGAAGGAGATGCGCTTTGGCTCCTTCGTGAGATCCCTCGAGATTCCCGTTCCTGTCAAGGTGGACAAGGCTGAGGCCGTGTTCGAGGACGGCGTCTTGACGTTGATGATGCCGAAGACAGAGGCTGTCAAGCCCAGGCAGGTCAAGGTCAAGGCCGCCAGGGCAGGCGAAGAGAATACCGGGTCCGGGACGAAGCCGGCAGCCAAGAGGAAGACCGTTGCCAAGAAAGAGTGACGGCGCATGTGTTGCGTTCTCCTCTCCTCTTGAGCAGTCCTGAATGCCAGACTCGACTACAGAGGCGCCCTCCCCGACAGCAGGGGAGGGCGTTTCGTTTCTGTGCCTGGGGGAGAACCGTGAAGGGCCCGGCCTGTGCGGCGCCGGCGGAGACCCCGGCGCGTCTATTGCCCGTTGGCAGCCGGTTGGATG
Organism: uncultured Dehalococcoidales bacterium; assembly: GCA_964594245.1. Classification (GTDB taxonomy): domain Bacteria; phylum Chloroflexota; class Dehalococcoidia; order GIF9; family AB-539-J10; genus SKVJ01. The sequence continues at coordinate 2,332 of CAZQML010000153.1, forward strand.
GGGACCGTGACGGTCACGGTCGTGCCCGTGCCTGGCTCGCCGTGGAAATCGACCGTGCCGTCGCACGCACGGATGCGCTCGCGGATACCGAGTATACCGAGCGAGGTGGAGTTGCCCAGCTCCTCGTCCGTGATGCCGCGACCGTTGTCGGCCACCGTGAGGCACACGGAATCACTGTTTGATGAGAGGCTCACGTCGACATTTGTCGCCCCGGCGTGTCGTGCCACATTGCTGAGCAGTTCCTGGAGGACGCGGAACAGTGCGGTGCTTGTGCTAGTGGGGAGTCTCGTATCATCTGCCGTGAGGATGAAGTCACAGGCAAGGCCGGTGCGCTCCGAGAACTGCTCCGCCTGCCATTCGATGGCTGCGCACAGCCCGAGGTCGTCCAGCATCCCCGGGCGCATATCGGATATCACGCGCCGCAGTTCCTGCGACATCCGGTCGATCAACTCTATGATGCCGCGGATCCGTACGAGCCCCGCGTCGCCCTCAGGAGGCCTGCTTCTCGTGAGCGAGTCCAGGTCAAGCTTGAGGGCCGTGAGTTCCTGGCCGAAGCGGTCGTGCAATTCCTGCGCGATTGTAGTGCGTTCCTCTTCGCGTGCCTCCTGGATGCGGAGCGCGAGCCTGCGAAGCTGCTCTCGTGAGGCGAATAGCTCGTCGCGTGTGTGTTTGAGTTCCGTGACGTCACGAAACACGTTCTGGAAACCGATGATATCGCCATTGGGCTTTCGCCGCACGGAGGTGGAACGGAGCAGGTCCACTAGCGTGCCGTCCTTCCGTTTCAGCCGAAGCTCTTCATCAACGAGGCGTCCCTTGCTGCCAATCGTCTCCAGGAATCGTGCGCGTCCCGTGGGATCAGGATACTGGTCTCGGACGTTCAACTCCTGCAGGTCTTCAACCGAGTAGCCGAAGAGTTCGCGCCATGCCTGATTCGACTCCAGAACCCGGCCTTCGGGGGAGATGAGGCTGATGGGGGCGATGGACTGTTCGAAGAGCTGGCGGTATTTATCCTCGCTCTCGCGGAGTGCTTCCTCGGCCCGCCTGCGCTCCGTGATGTCTCGTGCCACACCAACTATACTGACAAGGGTGCCCGCGTCATCGCGCAACCCTTTGACGATATTCTCGGTCCACACGGTTGAACCGTTCTTGTGGTAGTACTCGACCTCTAATGTGATTGCCCTGGCGGGGTCGGCATCGCTCTGTGACTCTCGGTGCAGTTCCTGCTGTAGCGCGTTGAGCACCACTGCGGCGGATTGAGGGGTCACCATGTCCTGCAATCCCTGTCGAATACGCTCTTCAGGTGAGAACCCGAGCACCCGTTCCACGGAAGGGCTCACATACGTCGTGTTGAAGTTGAGGTCCGTGGTCCAGAAGATGTCCGCGACGTTGTCTGTGAGCAGCCTCAGCTGTTCCTCGGACTGACGCAACCTCTGCTCGGATTTCACGCGCTCTGAGATGTCCCTGGCCACTGAGACGACAATGGGCCGTTTGTCGAGCATTACCAGCGTTGCCCGAATCTCGAGGGGGAACCACGAGCCATCCTTGCGGGATGTAATGATTTCAAATGTGGCATGCCCATCGCGCCGGAGGATTCTGCCACGCTCTTGCCATAACTGTGGCTGGTCCGGAGCCTCAAGGTCGCGCAGCGTCGCGTGGGCAAGGTCTTCTCGTGTATAGCCCCTTGAGGCGGCTGTCGTCTCGTTGAAATAGAGAATGTTCCCCTCAGGGTCGTGGACGATGATGCAGTCCGTGGCGAGGTCGAGCAGCCTGTCCCTGATGCACAGGTCATTCTGTTCCTGTCTCTGAGTGGTGATGTCAATCGACGTGCCTATGAGACCCACGACGCCTTCCTCGTCTGTGATAGGAACCTTGTCGGTGAGCAGCCAGCGAAGCCCTTCCGGCCCTGTGCAGTTCTCTGTGATGCCGAGCCTTGGCAAGCCGGACTCAATAATCTCTCTATCGATTCGGGCCGATTCCGGGCCAAACTCTCCCAGCAGTCGTTCGGAAGATGTTCCGATGAGTTGGTCCTGCGAGACACCGAGCGCGTCGCAGTACGCCCTGTTGGCGCTCACGACGTTCAGGCTGCGGTCCTTGACGTAGACCATCGTGGGCAGGGCGTCAAGGGACGGGTGCAACTCAAAGAGCTTCGCTGGGGTGGATAGGGGCTTGCCAACGGGTGCAAGCCATGGTTTCTGTTGGTCCAATTGCGGTTTCCGTTCGGCGCAGCAATCGTATACGAATTCTCACTGTATCATATGTTGCATCCGTTTGACAGACCTCCGGGCATGCCCTGTACTTGAAACGTGGTTCCTGGTGCTACGTATCCGATGAGAGAGATTCTTTCCTGCGCAGCTACCTGTAGTACGAATGTGACAGATACAGTCCGGCAGCGGGGTTGTGGCTGAAGACTCGATTCTTGGCAATCAACACCGTTGTGGGAGCCTCTGTGTACCTGAAGAACACTGAATCGTGGCCCGCGCAGAGGGCAACGAGCACGTTGAAGTCCGTTCCGGAGTCGCTCAGTATCTTCGCCTGGGCATGGGGTTGCACATCGTCTCCCACTTGCCTGGCCCCTCAATCTTCTGCTCTTCCGTGATGCCGATGGCCTCCCTTAGGCATGCCGCCGACCTTGCGGCACACGGACACGACGTCGAATCCCCTGCACGCCAGAATCTCATCCATGATGCCTGCTTCCTTCCTCAGGCCGGGACAGAATGCGATACCAATTCTCCTGTAGCCCATGTTCTTTGAGAACTGGACAGTCTCTTCTACTCTTGGGTTGCGTGGTGTCATCCCTTCTGGCAGGCGCAGGTAGCACTCGAATTCTTGAATGGATACCTGCCGGGCGAATTCTGCCACATCCGGCTTCCCGTACTCTGCCCTCACTTCGTCGAGCGTCGAGTGCATTGTCTTCGTCGGGCAGTTCTCGGGGCCCTGGTCGAAATGCTCTGACTCGCAGACAGGTGCGTCGCAGTGTGTGCAGGTGCTATACGGCTCCAAGTTGGTTCTCCTGATTCCTCATGCCGTGCTCGTGGAGCGCGGTGTACGGTGATGGGTTGCCTTGTGTGAGCTTGAGACTGGCGGATGTTACCCATGAGTGAAGCGGCGGATGAAGAAGTGCAGGTCACCGAAAGTGACCTCCTTCAACTTCTCCTGCCGCACCATCCACTCCACCATCTCCCAGCCGCCCCCTGTCTTCTCAAGGAGGGCCTCCACCTGGTCCGAACGCATCGGGTGGACGGATGTGATGGCCAGGAGGTCGGCCTCCGCGTTGCCCGTCGAGGCGAAGCTAGTCCCTTCGAAGCCGATGAGCAATTCAACCTGCTGCACCGACCCGGACAGTATCTCGTACGCTCGCACGAGAATATCCTCCCCGGGGGGCAGGACTCCCTCGACCGCCGGCGGACGAGTCGGGATGGAGATGTATGAACGCTGTGGCTTCAGCCACTCGAGAAAGGCCGCCAGTGGCCTCAGGTCGTCAGGCGAGTCGTTCATTCCCTGAACGAGCATGGTCTCCGTATCCAGCTCTCCTTTGAACTCCCGTGCGAACTGGAGCATGCCGTCGAGCACGTCCTCGAGCCGCAGGTCTCCGTGCGGCCGGTCGACGCGGCGCCACGTCTCGTGGCGCACGGCGTCCAGCTTAACCGAGACGCGGTCGGCCTTTGCAAGGTCATGGCGCACGTCGCTGTCTGAGAGGAGCGACGCGTTCGTGATGACCGCGAGCGGTACACCGCTCGGCCGCAGGAGGTCGAGCTGGTCACCGAGCCTTGAGTCCAGTGTGGGCTCCCCGTCCGGCACGAAGGTGAGGTAGTCAACCTGCTCGCCCCTCTTCGCCAGCTTCCTGAGCGTGGACCTGACGTCCCCGAGTAATTCCCCGGGGTCGCAGTGGGGCTCGCGGTGCACGGTGAGGTGGCTGGTATGGCCTAGCTGGCAGTAGACGCAGGAGTAGCTGCAGCTCTTCGGAGGGATGGTGTTGATGCCCAGGCTCTGTCCGAAGCGCCGCGAGGGCACCGGACCGAAGACGTGGAGTGGTTCCAGGGACTGTGTGTGGACAGTCACGGATTCCTCAGGCGTTCCTCGTGGTTGTCAACGTTCCGCATGACAGGCTCGTTTCCGTGTCGCTCACAGACCAGGCGCAGTGATGTTCCCGTGCCCCAACTGTCGTACTCGTAAATGGCATTCCCGTGAGAGTCGTTCAAGCCGCTCTCCCGGGTGCTGTGAACGGGTCCTTGCACTCCGGCCAGGCGATGCCGTGCTTGGCGCCGCGGAAAAGGTAGAGGACGCAGCGGTCGAGCTTGCCTCCCCGGCGGGCCTTCATCTCCTCGAAGAGAGCCTCGGGGTCGGCCTCGAACATCTGCTCCGGGGTCTCAACTCCGAGCTCCAGCAGCGCGCGGGCGGTCTTCTCTCCCACGTTGCGCAGCATGGTCAGCCGCCGCACCTTCTCCTCGACGGCGCCTGTGGTCATTCCGTGAACTTCACCTGCACTTCGTTCACGTCCCAGAGCGGCTCTATCTTCTCCATTATCTCACGCTTGATGTTGTTTGCGAACTGGTTGGCAGCGGGCAGGTCCACGGCCACGGTCACCTTGCCTCCCTCAACCATGATGCCGGTTACCAGTTCTGTCTTGACGAGATCAAGGCCAACCAGGGGGTTCATCACCTTCTTGAGCCGGCGGCGGACCTCCTCGACGGTCGTTGGCTTCCTCTCCTTCACGAGCCCGTGAGTCTCCTCGTAGTTGTCGATGGCTGCGCGCAGGCTATCCACCGCCAGCACGGAGCAGTGAACCTTAATGGCCGGCAGGCCGCCGAGCGCGTCGGCCGCTTCCTTCCAGCTTATCTTCTTGGCCTCGTCGAGCGTCTTGCCCTTTGCCAGTTCCGTGATGATGGAGCCTGTGGCGATGTTGGAGGCGCAACCGTACGACTCGAACTTGATGTCATCTATCTTCTTCGTCTTCTCGTCGACTTTCAGATACACGCTCACCATGTCGCCACAGGCGGGGCTGCCCTCCGTCGCCTTGGCATTGGCGTCAGCCAGACTACCCACGTTGCGGGGGTTTCTGAAGTGGTCGAGTACCTTCTCGCTGTACGGAGATGTCATCTGTCTTCCTCCTTCTTCAGCTCATCCGGCACGAAGCGTCACCCGTTCAGCAGCACGGCCGCCTCACTTGCATACTGCCACTACCTATTCTAGCGCAGCCAGGACCTCGGCGGCGTGCTGCACGCCCAAAGGCGGGCTCATGAGCACGGGAACGGGAGTGTCCCCGAGCTCGGGCTTGAGCGCAAGCATGCTTCCCTGGGCACATACGACGACGTCCACGCCTTTCATCAGCGTGCGGATCGCAGCGAGGACAATCTCGTTGTGTCCCTTGCGGTCGCCGACGAGGATGCGCTCAAACGCGTCGGCGCAGAGGACCTCCGTGATGGTTGCTTCCGTGCCGAGCCGTGCTGCCGTCCTCTTGATGAGGCGAACGGTTGGCCCCATCGTGGAGGAAGCAGTAGCGACTACTCCGATGCGGCTGCCGGTGCTACAGGCGACCTCGGCCATTCGCTCGTCTATCTTGACGAGAGGAACCGTCACCATGCCGCGTGCGATATCCGCCGCTTCGCCTACAGACGAGCATTGGCTGAAGATGAGGTCCGCTCCTGCCATCTCGGCGGCTTGCACGGCGTAGGCGCAGTAGCGTCGCAGTACCCCGGGAGTGACGCCTCCATTGGCCAGCACCTCCGGCAGCATGCTGTCGTCGATGATGTTCCTGACCGTAACGTCGGGGGCCATATCCGCGAACAAGCGCATGAGGTCTTCCCCGGCAAGCCTGTTGGTGTGGATGATGAACACTGTCCTGGACATCGTTTCCTCTCTTGCCCTATCCTGCGTCGCACTCTGCTACGGACACTGCTGTGCGCCCACGTAGTGCTGAGCCCGGGAGGGGACTATGTGCTACCCGTTGTCCTCGCGTGGTGTGAGAGGACTTATCTTCCTCAGATCTGTGACGACCTGCGAAACAGCATCGACGATGCCGTCAACTTCCTCCATCGTGTTGTAGCGGCCGAAGGTGAAGCGGATGGAGCCGTGCGCCCGTTCATGGTCGCCGCCTATGCCGAAGATCACGTGACTGCCCTCGAGCGACCGTGAGAAACAGGCGGAGCCTGTGCTGACCGCGAAGCCGCGCATGTCGAGATGGAGCGTTACGGACTCTCCCTCCACGAAGTGGAACGTGACATTCGCGTTCTGGGGTGTTCTGTTCGTGCGGTGGCCGTTGAGCGTTGTGTTCGGCACTTCGTGGAGCAGCCTGTCGATGACGCGGTCTCGCATTGCGCGCAGACGCGTTGTCTCCTCTTCCGTGACCAGCTCTGCGGCCTTTGCGAAGCCGACGGCAGCCGGGATGTTCTCCAGACCGGCACGGTGGTCGAATTCCTGGAATCCGCCGTCCATCCACTTCGTTACGGGAGTGCCCTTGCGGATGTAAAGCCCTCCGACGCCGCGTGGGCCGTGTATCGTATGCGCCGCAATCGTGACGAGGTCGACTGGAACATCCCGTACGCTCAGGGGCACACGAGGGAACGTGTGGGTAGCATCCGTGTGGAAGAGCGTGCCTTTGTCCCTGCAGAGCTTCCCGATACTCGCGACGTCCTGCACTGTGCCTATCTCCTGGTTCGCGTGCTGAACAGAGACCAGGATGGTCTCCTTCGTGAGGGCCTTCTCCAGGACGTCGAGGTCGATGAGGCCATCGCCGTCAACGGGCAGGTACGTGACGCGGAAGCCCTGGCGCTCAAGCGCCTGCGCGCTGTTGAGAACGGGGAAATCCTCTATCTTCGAGACGATGATGTGCTGCCCCTTCTTCTGTCCGAGGGCCAGTGCGACGCCCTTCAGAGCCATGTTGCTTGACTCGGTACTGCCCGAGGTGAAGACCAACTCTTCGGCTGTGGCGCCGAGCTTCCCGGCCAGAGAAGCGCGGGCTTTGTCGAGGGCTTCACGCGCTTCGATGCCGAGTGAGTATCCGAATTCGGACGTGGCCACGGCATACGTGTCGAAGAAGTAAGGAGTCATAGCCTCGAGCACCCGCTCGTCGAGTCGGCTGGCGGCAGCGTTGTCCATGTATGTGCACTTCTGCATCTTGTGTCCCTCCGGGCAAGGCCCCTAGATGAAGAGCGTGATTGCAGACCCCCGCGCCTCCTGGATGTAGGAGCCCACGCCGCAGTAGTCGCTGATGATGTCGTCTCTTAGGTCTTCCTTTCTGATGCCCATGATTCCCATAGTCATGTCACAGGCCATCAGTTTGCCACCCAGCTCGACGAAATCATCCAGCATCCTGTCGAGGCTGGCGGCGTTCGCCTTCTTCATGCGGCGCTTCACCATCCACTTGCCAAGGCCGAGCAGGTGCATCTTCGAGAGTGGGCCTTTGTCGAGCTGGCCCTTCTTGAGGCGCTGCAGTCCCCAGAAAGTGAAGAACATGGACGCTTCCATGCCCATGGCCAGCGCGCCGTTGGCGATTATGAGTGCGCTGTAGACTTTGTCGAAGTCTCCGCTCTGGACGACTATCGTTGCTTTCTCGGCCATGGGCCTCACCTCTTGATGCGGATTATCCAGCGGTCACCGTCTTCCCTTACTTCGAGAACCTCAAGGCCCATGGCTCGTGCTGCCATGGGGATTTCTTTTCTTGAAGGAGGGTGGGTTCCCGTTACTTCCACCACATCTCCTTCTACAGCCTTTCTCAGGGCCTTGCGTGTCTCGACAAGCGGTACGGGGCAGTTCTGTCCGGTGCAGTCAACCTTGATGTCTGCCATGTGGTGTCTACCTCCGTGGCCCAATAATACCCCAGAAGTGAAGCGCTTGCACGAGTTGGATTGAGAATAGGCTCCAGAGGCGAAGCCCTGTGGTTGCGCGTGGAGGTTGACGCTGTGGCGGTCACGTATCTCGATTCTGTCTTGGGGTCGTTTCGGGAAGCGCTTGCACGAGGTGGATTGAGAATAGGCTCTGGGGGCGAAGTCCTGTGGTTGCGCGTGGAGGTTGACGCTGTGGCGGTCACGTATCTCAATTCTGTCTTGGGGTCGTTTCGGGAGGCGCCCGCTGGTTGTGTCGGCCCTCGCAGCGGCGTGTGATGACAGAGCGACGGGCCGGGCATGCCCGGACCGTACATTTCGACTGCCCCACGTCCACCGGGCACGTGCAACGTGCCCCTACGTCGGAACCACCCCCTGGCCCTGACCCCTGGGGGCGGACACGGAGGCCCGCCCGTGCATTCGGACCGCCCCACGTCCACCGGGCACGTGCAACGTGTCGGTGGGGATGCATGGTCGCTATGTTGGGTTGTCTGGGTTCGGCGTAGGGGCGCTTCGGGAAGCGCCCGGAAATTGTGTTCCGGACGGGGTTGTGGCTATCGAGCGCCGTTGTTTGTGGTGGCCGGAAGGTATCGACGGTTGGATTGGGGCTGCAGCCGTGGTTTTGGACAGCCGCCGGGTCGTTCCCGAACGGCCCTTACGTTGGATGTAATGCATCACGGTAGTTCTACCATGCGACGGTGTGAGGTCTGATGTAGGGGCGCTTCGGGAAGCGCTCGGAGATTGCGTGCCGGACGGGGTTGACGCCATCGGGCAGGGGCGATGTTTGCGGTGGCCGGAAGGTTTCGACGGGTGGATTTGGGCTGCAGCCGTGGTCTTGGACAGCCGCCGGGTCGTTCTCGAACGACCCCTACATCGGAATCACTACCATGTTCCCACGGGCAACTGCGGGCTACAGCCGTGGTTGCAGGCAATGGCCGGGTCGTTCTCGAACGACCCCTACATCGGAATCACTACCATGTTCCCACGGGCCACCGCGGGCAGCAGCCGTGACGTTCATCGGCAACCGGGCCGTTCGCGAACGGCCCCTACGTCGGAACCACCCCCTGGCCCTGACCCCTGCGGGCGGACACGGAGGTCCGCTTGTGCATTCGAACTGCCCCACGTCCACCGGGCACGTGCAACGTGCCCCTACGGCGGAACAACCCCCTGGCCCTGACCCCAGCGGGAGGACACGGAGGCCCGCCCGTACATTTGGACTGCCCCACGTCCACCGGGCACGTGCAACGTGCCCCTACGTCGGAACCACCCGCTGGCCCTGACCCCAACGGGCGGACACGGAGGCCCGCCCGTGCATTCGGACCGCCCCACGTCCACCGGGCACGTGCAACGTGCCCCTACGT
>CAZQML010000154.1:0-2754 GCA_964594245.1 uncultured Dehalococcoidales bacterium
ATGAACTCAACAGAGTGGAGTGTCATGGTTTTGTGTGCTCCATGATCCTTGTTGTCCTGATATCTGAAAGAGACCTGATCATCGGTCATATCAGAGATTCTGGAGTTTGTAATGGCAACTCGGTGAGCATATCGCCCCAGGTAGTTAAGAACACTGTCAACACCACCCATTGGTTTTTGCGCATAGATGATCCAGTTTTTTGAGTACAGCTTATTTTTGAGTTGGCCCCAGGATTCATCATCTGGGATGATTATTTCACCAGCAATTATACCCTTTTCCAGCAGGTTGCAGACACTACCCCGGAAGATTAGTCCAACCACTTTGATGGGGGCGAAGAAGTTCTTCCTGGTTCCTTTCCATTCCATCTGGTCTTCTGTGATCCCTCCAGCGGGTACTAACATATGGATGTGTGGGTGGTAGTTTAGGGTTTGTGTCCATGTGTGCAATACAGCTACTCCTCCAGTTTGTATTCCGCCGAAGCGTGGATTGGCTGATGCTTTGCTGATGGCCATCCATGCTGCTGTAAAAAGTAATTTATAGCAGTATGCCTGATTGATATAGAACATGGTGTGTATGGCCTCAGGGATGGTGAAAACAAAGTGAAAGTGTTTTACCGGGAGCAATCGGCCTTTGAGCTTATCGACCCATTTCTCTTGCTTAATAAACTGGCATTTAGGACAGTGCTTGTTGCGGCATGAGTTGTAAGCCTGGGTTTGATAACCGCACTGATTACACTGAGAAGCATGTCCGCCCATCGCACTTGTACGACAAGATGTGATGGCTCTGATCGTTTTTCTTTGCTGCGGACAAGGATTATATCTGCTAGCATATTGATCCCCATATTGCTTAAGGATGTGAGCGAGTTCCAGGGTCTGCCTGGAGTTTTCTGTCTTTACCATTTTAACGCACTTTTGGATTCCGTGACAGATAAATCCGGGATGATTGCAGTATCGGTGTTTGTGACATGCAGATAAATCGAGGTTGTCTTCAAGGTGCTGTGCCCCATAATAAGTTGCAGCTTCTTCAGATTAAGACCATATTCCAGCATATGGGAAGCAAAGGAGTGTCGAAGTATATGGGGGGAGACTGTTTTCTTAATATTGGCTTTAAGGGCGGCCCTCTTAACGATCCTGGCAAAACTGGTGGGGGCGTATTGAACTCCGGATTCCCATCCCTCAAATAGATATATTTCGGGCCTGTACTTTTTGTAATATTCCCTGAGCAGTGTCAGTACTGAGTTGGATACCGGGACCATGCGCTGCTTATGTCCTTTACCATCAACAACCCGTATTTGATTTCGATCAGCATCGATATGTTCAGGCTTCAGGTTAAGAATTTCACTACGCCTGAGTCCAGTTGTATAGGTTAGGGTTAGGATGGTTCTGTGCTTGAGATTTGACAGTGCATTAATAAGGTTCAGAGCCTCATTGCGGGAGAGAACCATTGGCAGTTTTTTCTCTTTTTTTGGACGTTTAATTTTGAAGTCCTCCCAATCTCTCTTTAAAACATCAATCTGAAGCAATCGCCAGGCGCCGATAGCTTGATTGATGGTGCCAACAGATACTTTATCATGCTGGATACGGTGTTGGAGATAATCCTTAAGCTGTTGAGTGGAGAGTTTGTCCGGCGAGGTATTGTAGAACCGGGATAAACCAGCCAGCATTGATACATAAAGGCTAATCGTCCGTGGACTGTAATTGCGGATCTGCATCTCGCAGATCATCAGCTCTCGTAAGCTTTTTTTTCATGTTAAATAGTTTAATGTGAACTTGATAGAAGTTACACTTTTTTAGTCAGATAAAAGCATAAAAATTACCGCCGAGAGGCGGTTTTAGTTCAACACAGGTAAATGAGCAGGTGTTGGGTATATATTTATTTTAGTTGTTGTTGGTTTATCCCTCTAATTTAGGAAATATTGTAAAGGTTTGTTGGGAAATTGTTGGATTTTCAACGATTTCATATGGTATTTGTAAAGGTTTTGAGTAGAGGGGAATGGGGCTATGTGAAGATCGTGTCAAGGGGATTTTTGATCTTCATTAATGCATTAGATGCTACCCTTGTATACACTTCGGTGGTTTTGGTACTTGCATGACCCAGCAATTCCTGGATATACCTGAGGTTTATCCCCTGTTCCAAAAGATGTGTTGCAAAACTGTGTCGCAGGCTATGTGGGGTCACATATTTATTGATCCCTGCCCTCCTGGTTGCCTCGCGGAAAATATTTTCAATGCTGGTGCCGCTGTATCTGCCATTTTTTTGGCCTTCAAAGAGCCAGTACTTGGGCTGATATTCCTTATAATATCTGCGGAGTTCTCCTAAAAGTTTTTCGGAAAGCAAAGTATACCGGTCTTTTTTGCCTTTCGCCCCACATACTTTGATCAGCATTCTCTTTGAATCAATATCCTCTACTTTCAAATTGATCAGCTCACCTCTGCGAAGCCCCGCCGAATAAAGGGCCATGAGGATACACTTATGTTTTTGGTTCACTGTTAATCGAAGAATCGTTTCCACTTCGTCAAGGGTGAGCACTGTCGGTAGTTTTAATTCCTTCCGGGGTCGGCTGATCTGGAAATATTCCCGTTTTCTACCCAGAACCTGTTCAAAATAAAATTTAATTGCATTGATTCTTTGGTTCTGCTGGCTTATTGAAATTTGCCTGGAACGGATCAGATCAAGTATATAGTTGTTGATCTGCTGGTGACTAATGTCTTGCAGCTCTTCGTTATGGAAGTAATCCATGAACTGGAGAAAGTA
>CAZQML010000155.1:0-6946 GCA_964594245.1 uncultured Dehalococcoidales bacterium
ATAGAGAAGGAAGCTCCCGACGGCAGTTGCCACGAACCGGGTCATGAAACTTGATGTGTCCCTTCGTGGCTTGTGGATGCTTCGCGTGTGGGGAATGGATAGCCTGTTGTGAGAGACGCTCGTCTCCCCGGTCCATGTCGCATCACTGCTAGGCGACCCATTGCAGGGGAAGTGTACTATTCCGGGCTCAGAGATTTCAAGCCCCGCGACCGCGCCCACTTGCTCAGGCAGGACTATTGACGTTCCCGAAGTGTCCGAATACTATTGCCCCACTATTCGTGGCAAGGAGGTCACATGTCTAATCTACGCATCACCGATATCAAGGCCATAATGTGTGGGCCGTTGCCCATCACGAAGGTCTACACGAACGAGGGTATCACAGGCCTTGGCGAGAACGTGGTAAGCAACCCGGGCATTCTCAAGGCCCAGGTCGAGATGCTGAAGGGAATACTGGTTGGTGAGGACCCTTTCAACATCGAGTGGCTCTGGATCAAGATGATGAACCAGACATCGTTCTCATACATGAACTCGCTCATCAGCGCCGTGGATTGCGCCCTGTACGACATAAAGGGCAAGGCGCTCGGGGTTCCGGTCTATGAGCTTCTTGGCGGCCTGTACCGCAGGTACATAAGGCTCTATCCTCATCTCCGTGGCACGTGGAACTCCTTCCCGGACCCAACCCAGGATGACCTCTTCTCCGAGCCTTGGGGCGAGGTAGAGTACACGCCCGAGCAACTCGGCCAGCACGCGAAGGAGTTGGTGAACGAGGGCTACACGGCCATGAAGTTCGACCCGTTCAGACCCGGCCGGGATGGGTACCACGGCTACCGCCCTGACGAGATCGATGCGGTCGTGGAGCGCGTCGCTGCTATCCGTGCGGCTGTCGGCCCCACTGTGGACCTGATGGTCGAGTGCCATGGCAAGTTCAATGCCGGCACCGCCATAAAGATAGGTAAGAAGCTTGAGCAGTTCGACCTTTTCTGGTACGAGGAACCCGTGCCCGTCGGCATGGTCACCTCAATGAAGAAGGTGGCGGACCATGTCAACATACCTATCGCAGCGTGCGAACGGCTGAACAGCAAGCTTGACCTCAAGGAGTACCTCGAGGTCGCAGCCGTGGATGTGGTGATGTTTGACGTTGGGAAGGTCGGTGGGCTGACCGAGGCTATGAAGATCTGCGCCTTGTGTGAGACCTACCAGGCCAAGGCTGCGCCGCACAATCCGTTCGGGCCGGTTGCGGCGATTGCCAACGCGCACCTGTCGGCGGCCGTACATTCATTCCTTATACAGGAGCATGAGCAGATGGCTCCGTGGGCGGTCGAGCCGCGCCTCAAGATCGTTGACGGGTACCTTGAGATCCCTGACAGGCCTGGCTTTGGCGTTGAGTTGAACGACGATGAGATAGCGGCGCACAACGCGAAGGTGGAGAGCGGCACGTACAAGTCATTCAGCAATGCCTATCACCTTGATTTCACCAAGTATGTGCCGGTTCTATAGCCCGGATTGCGACGTTGGTGCGGTGGAGACCGGAGCCGAATGCCGTGAAAAGCATGCTGCGGGTATTGACATACGAACGGCTCCTGAATACCATGGAAGCATAGCTATGTGTTGCACGCAACTCTTGCCTTGTGGCGGTTGACCGCGATGTTGGTCCAGGAGTCCCCAGGGGTAACCCTGTGACCATATTCAGTCAGTTCTAGGAGGTGAACGGTGAGAAGAAGTGTGTCTATGGTGTTGGTTACTATGCTGGCACTCGGGGCGCTTGTGCTGGCAAGCTGTGCTCCCGAGGCAGCGCCACCGTCCGGCGAGGGCGAAGAAGGTACACCTGCGCCGGAGGAAGAGGAGGAGGAACCGGCTGCTCCTGCAGCAGAGGTTATCAAGTGGCAGTTCCAGGGGCACCCGCCGGTGGCCGACTACTACCACCAGGCAGTCGTGCGTATCGCCGAGCATATCACGACGATGAGCAACGGCCGCATTGAGGTTACGCCCTACGCAGGTGGCTCGATCGTTCCTGCGACCGAGGAGCTCGAGGGTGTGCACCAGGGCATCCTGCAGATGGGCTCCGCCTGCCCGATGTACAACCTCAACAAGTTCCCGCAGTCTTCGCTGTTCGACATGGTCTCCGGTGGCATGACGGCGGTGCAGATGTTCATGTGGCACACAAGAGGCAATGGCGACGAGCTGGCCGCCAGGATGTGGGAAGACAAGATGAACGTGAAGTACATCGGCCCGCAGGGCTTCCTGCCGCCGGAGGTATGGGCACAGTCCAACAAGAAGATCGAGACGCCGGAAGACCTCAAAGGCATCAAGATGCGGTGCGCCGGTGACGGCGGCGAGATCCTGGCCGGTATGGGCGTATCTACGGTCTTCATGCCCGGTGGTGAGTTGTACGAGGCGGTCCAACGTGGCGTCATCGATGCGTTCGAGATGGCATCGCCGTTCTTGAACTGGGGCATGGGCTTCCACGAGGTGACGAAGTATCTCTACCTGTCACCGTCCCGCGCGCCGACGGATTGTGCGCACGTGTGGGTGAACAGGGATGTGTGGGAGAAACTGACGCCGGACCTGCAACTCATCGTCTACGATGCGGTCGCGACTGTTGGGTGGGACTACTTCTGCGAGTCCATCGTCAAGGATGACACGGCCCTGGTGCAGTACCTTGACTACGGCACCGAGGTCATGCCGCTTGCTGCGGCGGTAGAGGACGCCTACTTGGACGCAGCAATGGCGTTCTACGACACGAAAGCTGCAGCCGATCCGTTCTACAAGGAAATACTGGACTCTCACTGGGCGTTCAAGGCGCTGTGCGACCGCGCTGGCATAAAGTAGTGCACGCGGCGTAGTGTTGGTCTCCAAGTGCTAAAGCGAAGCTCCCGCCCCGAGGGTAACTTCGGGCGGGAGCTTCGGTCAGGTGGCTATGAAGAAGATTCTGAAAGTCATTGACTCGGTGAGCATGTGGTCGGGGCTGATTGCGCGGTGGGGGAGTCTGGTGCTGGTGCTGGTGCTGTGCTACGAGGTGATTGCGCGGTACGTATTTGACAATCCGACGATCTGGGCGCATGAGACATCGATGATGCTCGGTGTGTTCACAGTCACGATCGGGTGGTCATACGTGCACTCGAAGCGTGGCCACGTACGGGTTGACGTGTTCTACGCGCGGATGTCGCCGAGGGGCAAGGCCATGATCGATATCGGGTGCTTCCTGGTGTTCTTCCTGCCGTTGATGGTGGTGCTTATCTACGCGTCTGGCAAGATGGCCTGGGAGGCGTACATCTTCGACGAGGTGTTGATGTTGAGCTACTGGTATCCGCCGGCGCTGCCCATCAGGCTTGTGGTGAGCATAGGGTTGTGCACGTTTCTGCTGCAGGGGTTTGCCGACTTCACGCGGGACGTGTACGTGGTGGCGAAGGGGGGCCGAATTGACTGACCTTAGTCCTGAACTGCTGACGGTGCTGATGCTGGCCGGTGTCCTGGTGGGGGTGCTGCTGGGGTACCCGCTGGCGATCCCGGTTGGTGCGATGGGGCTGCTATTCGGCTACCTTGTGTACGGGAATGCGGTGCCGAGCCTGTTGTACGGGCGACTGTTCAGCCTGGTGCACTCGTATACGCTGCTGGCGATTCCGCTGTTTGTGTTCATGGGAGTGATGCTTGAGAAGTCCGGGATAGCGGAGAAGCTGTACCAGGCGTTGTACGTCTGGCTGAGCGGCTTCAATGGCGGGCTGGCGATAGTGACGGTGCTGCTAGGCACGATCCTCGCGGCGTGCGTGGGCGTGATAGGCGCGTCGGTATCGATGCTGGCCATCTTCGCACTGCCGGCAATGCTGAGACGCGGGTACGACAAGGCGCTGGCAAGCGGCGCGGTGTGTGGTGGGGGGACGCTGGGGATACTGATACCTCCCTCTATCATGCTGGTCGTCTACGGGCCTATGGCGGGTGTGTCGGTGGGAAAGCTATTCATGGCGGCGTTCATCCCCGGCTTTGTCCTGTCGGGGTTGTACTGCGGCTACATCGCGATACGGTGTGCGATACGGAAGGAGATGGGGCCTGCGGTTCCTGCTGGAGAAGTGCGGGAATCGTTTCTGCAAAAGAGCAAGCTGCTGTTTGTGGCGCTCGCGCCGACGGCGGTCATCATTCTTGCAGTACTGGGAAGCATCTTCCTGGGCATTGCGCCACCGACTGAGGCGGCGGCGGTAGGGGCGCTTGCATCGATTGGCCTTGCGGTGGGTTACAAGCGGTTCAACCTCGATGTGTTGAAGGACACGGCGATGCGTTCGATGCAGGTGAGCTCGATGATCTACCTGATCGGCGCGCTGTCGTTCGCGTATGTAGGCGTATTCATCGGTGCGGGTTGTGGCGACGTGATCAAGGAGTTCATTCTGGGGGCGCCTGGCGGGCGCTGGGGTGGCTTTGCGATGATCATGTTCATCGTGTTCCTGCTGGGCTTCTTTATCGACTGGATAGGCATTGTGTTCATCATGGTGCCGATCGTGGCGCCGATAGCGCCGGTACTGGGCTTTGATCCTCTGTGGTTCGGCATGATGCTGGTAATCAACCTGCAGATGTCCTTCATGACGCCTCCGTTTGCTGGAGCGATCTTCTACCTGAGAGGGTCGGCAGACCCGAGCCTGGGGGTAACGATGGCGGACATCATCAGGGGCGTGTGGCCGTTCGTGATATGCATCATCATCGGCCTGGTGCTTTGTACTGCATTCCCTCAGTTGATTCTCTGGCTACCTGGCAAGATGATCGCGTAGCCGACTACACTCGTTTGCCGACTGAAGGTGGAGGAGCATGCGCTCCTCCACCTTTCTAGTTTCGTGGTCTTGTCGGTCCGGCCGGCCTTCCGTACGCTGCGTCGCTCCCCGGGGCCTATTCCGACTACACGTTTCTATGGTTGCACGGCCGGCGTTCGCGTCTGCTTTTCGCGGACCGGGGGTGGACCGGTTCTGCGGGCTCTCTCGGACTGTCTTCTCGGTGTGGGTTGGCCCTGTGCCATGCGTGGCGCCCGCGCTGATTGCGACCTGTTGGCTCTGGCGCGATGAGTGCGTGGCTGTCTTTCGAAGCGCTACGCGTATGTGTCCCGCAGCGATGTCGGCTACCATTTCGCTGAAATGCTATACGTTCTACCAAGGCGCGTGTTGACACATTTGATAACGCTCGTATACGATGGCCCTGATAGGGAATCGTTGCAGTCCATGTTCGTATATCCGCTGATGGCGCTGCAATGGTTCTACGCGGAACGCTGAGTCATTTGGCCTTGTTGCGCTCTATGTTTGCACACAGAGCTCTGTAGGCAAGGTAGAAGGGATTTCCAGGGGAGGAGGAGGTGCCCCTGGAGCATGCCTGTCGTGCACTACCGTGTGATGTACGGTAGTGAGATTGCTAGCAGGAAGAAAGGAGGGAGAATACCGTGAACAGGAAAACAGTGTTGTGGTTGGTGAGTGTAGTGGCGGTGGTCGGCCTGGTTCTTCTGGGGTGCGCCCCCGAAGCAGCCCCTCCGGCCGACGAAGAAGAGGAAGCACCTGCCGAAGAGGAGGAGGAGGCAGAAACCCCGGCGGCGCCAGCAGCAGAGGTGATTACCTGGAAAGTCCAGGACTCCTATGATGCTGCCAATCCTGCCCATGTCTACGCAGAGTTGGCATGCAACAGGATTACGGAGGCGAGTGGTGGGAGACTGGTCTGGAAGTCCTTCACCGGCGGCGCCATCGTGCCGGCTACCAAGGAGATGGACGCGGTGGACATGGGCACCGTAGACGCCACCTATACTTGTACCATGTACAACCTGGACAAGTGGGTGGAGGCGGGCCTGTTCAGTGCCCACCCGGGGCCGATGACGGCTGAGGCCGCTCCGGTCTGGTTCCAGTACTATGGCATTGACCTGATCAACACGATGGCCGCGGACTACAACGTACTCGCGCTGAAGGGAATTTGCCCCCAGCCCCCGGAGATATTTGCGCACTCCAAGAAGGACATCAAGACTCTGAATGACGTCAAGGGGCTGAGAATGCGCACCTCGGGTGATGGCGGCGAGGTCATAAAGAAGCTCGGAGGCTCCATAGTATTCATGCCCGGTGGCGAGCTCTACGAGGCCATGCAAAGAGGCGTGATTGACGCCTTTGAGTATTCCTGTGCGGCAACGGACTGGCAGATGAGCTTCCAGGAGATAGCCCAGTACCTCATCTTCTCGTCGGTCCGTGCTCCCTGCGACCCGCTGGTGTGGTACGTGAACAAGGATTCTTGGAACGGCCTGGATGCCAGCCTTCAGGCGGTGGTGCTGAATGTGATACAGGCGACGATGAGAGAACAGCAGATGTGGATTGAGAACAACAACATCGAAGCCGTACAGGGCTTCAGGGACTTCGGCTGTGTACTCACTCATCTTCCCTTCGACGTTGAGCAGGCGTTCCTGGCGGCGGCCGAGGAATTCTATGCGGAGAAAGCTGCCGAGGCAGGACCTCTGTTTACGATGATAGTGGAATCGCAGAACACGTTCTGCTCGGCCTATGCCTACCAGGCAGGTCTCAATACTCCACTGGCCAGCTGATAGTTGAACCTGGTTAGCAACAGCGTTCCGGGCCTAGTAGCCCATGCCCCGGCAACAGCCGGGGCATGGGCTGGGCGGAAGGAATGGTAATCGTGAAGAACGTACTACAGGCTATTGATTCAGCAAGTGAACACCTGGGGTCGTGGGGTAGGTGGCTGACCGTAGCGCTAGTCCTGATCGGGACACACGACGTGGTACTGCGGTACGGGTTCAACGCCCCGACGGTGTGGGCCTATGAGACCATGATGATGCTTGGCGGCTCCATCTACGCTCTGGGTTGGGGCTATTGCCTTCTACACAAGTCGCATATCAGGGTGGACATCTTCTTCAGCCGGCTGTCGGCCAGGGGCCAGGCGATTGCGGATGTGGTCCTTGCGGCTGTTTTCTTCTTCCCGTTGATGA
>CAZQML010000156.1:0-33241 GCA_964594245.1 uncultured Dehalococcoidales bacterium
CGAGGACGTTCGCCCCACAGGCAGAATCCTGAGCGCGGAGCTGGGTCCCGGCCTCCTGGGGTCCATCTACGACGGCCTGCAGAAGTCTCTTCTGCCGATGGCCGAAAAGACCGGGGCCTTCATCAAGCGCGGCGCCAAGTCACCGGCCCTTCCTCGTGACGTTAAGTGGCAATTCACACCTACGGTCAAAGTCGGCGATGTGGTCGAGTACGGCGATATCATAGGGACTGTACCGGAGACTCCTCTCGTAGAACACAAGATCATGGTGCCCCTCGGCATCAGTGGCACGATAAAGCAGATAAAGGCAGGCGAATACACTGTCGAGGAGAAGGTGGCGGTCGTCGAGAACGACGGCAAGACGCAGGAGCTTACGCTCATGCAGGAGTGGCCCGTACGCAAGCCGCGGCCATATCTCAGGCGCCAGAACCCCTCCGGACTGCTCACGACAGGCATGCGCATTCTCGACTACATGTTCCCCCTGGCGATGGGCGGCAAGGCCGCAATCCCCGGTGGATTCGGCACAGGCAAGACCGTGGCGCAGCAGCAGCTCGTGCGCTGGGCTGACACCGCTCTTAACATCTATGTGGGCTGTGGTGAGCGGGGCAACGAGATGGCTGACGTGCTGTACAGTTTTCGACAGCTCAAGGAGCCAAAGAGCGGGAGGCTCCTTCAGGAAAAAGAGATCTTCATAGCCAATACCTCCAACATGCCAGTCGTCGCGCGAGAGGCAAGCATCTTCGTTGGAGTGACAATGGCCGAGTACTACCGCGACATGGGCTACAACGTCCTGCTTGTCGCGGATTCCACATCTCGATGGGCCGAGGCGATGCGGGAGATGGGCGGGCGCCTTGAGGAGATGCCAGGGGAGGAAGGCTTCCCGTCATATATGGGGTCCAGACTCGCCGGATTCTATGAGAGAGCCGGCATGGTTGACTGCCTCGGCGGTCCGGATCGCACAGGGTCGGTCACGATTGCTGGAGCAGTCAGCCCGCCAGGAGCCGATTTCAGTGAGCCCGTTACCCAGAACACGCTGCGCATCGTGGATGCGCTCTTCGCGCTGGATGTGGGGCTCGCCAACAAGAGACACTTCCCGGCAATCAGCTGGCTCACAAGCTACAGCCTTTACGTTGATGCCGTGAAGGACTGGTGGAATGCCTTCGACCGAGGCTGGGAGGAGACGCGTGGCGCGGCGCTACGCGTACTCCAGCAAGAAGCAGAGCTAGAGGAAATCGTCAGGCTGGTCGGCCCAGAGGCCCTCCCCGATGGTGACAAGCTTCTCTTGCTGGTCGCCAGGATGATTCGCGAGGACTTCCTGCAACAGAGCGCCTACAGCGATGCGGACACGTACTGTGGTCCCGGCAAGGCCGGGCTGATGCTGAAAACCATCCTCAAGTTCCATGAGATGGCGCAGGACATGCTGAATGGGGGTGCGGGCTACGACACGATACGCTCTTCACCCATCGTGTACCGCATCTCTCGAATGAAGGAGATAACGAACGAGGATTTCCAGGAGAAGTGCAAGGAGCTATGGGCAGAGATGGATGAGACGCTCGTAGCCCGCACGCGCGCCTGAGAACTCCTCGGAGACCTGTCAAGGCACGAGAAGGAGGAAGCTCATGGAGCTATCTGGACTCTACGTACGTGAAGGCAAGGCCATCAGCAAGGCTAAGGGTGCTCTTGTGATTGCCGAAGCTATTCCGGGCACCAAGTACAACGAGATTGTCGACGTTGTGTTGAGCAACGGCGAGGTTAAGACCGGCCAGGCAATCGACATCAGCGAAGAGGCCACGGTCATCCAGGTCTTCGGCGGCGTGAGCGAGGTAGACCTGAAGGGCTCCAAGATCAGGTGCAAGGGGGAGACGCTCAAGCTCCCGGTTTCGGTTGACATGCTTGGACGGATCTTCAATGGCATGGGCAAGCCCATCGACGGCGGGCCGGCCATCATTCCCGATGAGTATCTGGACATCAACGGCGAGGCCATCAATCCAGCGTCGCGGCAGCCACCTGCCGAGTTCATCGAGACAGGCATTTCCTCCATCGACGGGCTCAACGTGCTGGTTCGCGGCCAGAAGCTACCGATTTTCAGCGGCTCCGGTCTGCCGCACAACCGCATGGCGGCACAGATAATCCGGCAGGCTGCAGTCAAGGGGACGGACGAGAAGTTCGCCATTGTATTCGGCGCCATCGGAATCAGCTACGACGACGCTGCGTTCTTCATGAGCAATCTGGAGCGAACCGGGGCTCTCGAGCGGGCAGTTGCGTTCATCAACACCGCGTCAGATCCGGCCATTGAGCGAATCTCGACACCACGCCTCGCCCTTACGGCGGCGGAGTACCTTGCGTGGAAACAGGACATGCACGTCCTCGTCATTCTCACCGACATGACGAACTACTGTGAGGCGCTACGCGAACTCTCCTCAATGCGAGAGGAGATCCCATCCCGGCGTGGCTATCCAGGCTACATGTATACGGATCTTGCGACCATTTACGAGCGGGCGGGCAGGATAATCGGGCGTGAAGGCTCGGTTACAATCATGCCGATTCTCACGATGCCCGACGACGACATCACGCATCCGATACCGGACCTCACCGGCTACATCACCGAGGGACAGATAGTCATGTCCCGTAACCTCCAGCGCAAAGGAGTGTATCCCCCCATCGACGTCTTTCTGTCGCTGTCACGAATGATGAAGGAAGGCATAGGCCCCGGCAAGACACGTGAGGACCACAACAACGTGTTCATGCAGATCTATGCATCGTACGCAGAGGGCATCTACCTGCGCGAAATCTCGACTATCATCGGAGCGGACGCGCTTGGTGACCGCGACAAGTTGTATCTTGCGAACGCCGACAGTGTCGAGCGTGAGTTCATCTCACAGGGAGAACACGAGAAGCGCAAGGTCGAGGACACGCTTGACATCGCATGGAAGCTTTTCTCGACGCTTCCCGAAGAGGACCTCAAGCTGATCAAGGAGGACTTGATCAAGAAGTACCACCCGAAGCACGCTCAGGGCGCCGGTATCGAAGCGCAGTAGGGTCTGTATGGCACAGCTCATCAAAGTACGGCCTACCAAGATCGAACTCGTCAAGCTCAAGAGGAGATTGGGCCTGTCCAGTCGCGTCCAGAAGATAATGAAGGACAGGTTGTCAATCCTCACGATGGAGTTCCTCCAGGCTGCCCGCGACACCGTCAGCGCCAAGAGGAAGACGCTGGGCGCGATGTCCGAAGCCTACAAGGCGATGACTATCGCGAGCGGCTATCACGGCTACGTCGCGCTGCAGAAAGAGCTGGCTGCAAGCGAGGCAGATATCAGCGTCACGGCAGGACCTAGGAATGTGGCAGGCGTGCGGATTCCTGCCCTGGAATTGAATGAGCCGTCGGGCGGCCTCAGGGGCTACAACCTCGCGCAGACATCGTCTCTCGTGGACAGTGCGTCGGATACGGCGAGGGAGGCTCTGCGGGCCATCATCGAGCTGGCGGAATTGCAGCGGGGCCTTGAACTCCTCGGCACCGAGATCAGCCGGACCAAACGCATCACGAATGCACTTGAGTACATCATCATTCCAAACCTGAAGGCAACAATACGCTTCCTCACCATGAAGTTTGAGGAGCGGGACAGGGAAGAAAAGGCGCGACTGAAGCGCGTGAAGGTCCTGCTCGCCAGAGAAGAAGGGTAGACACACCGGTGCACCTCCCAGAGCTACGCGACGATACGCAGCCCCAGTACGAGAGGTTGTTGGAGGCCTATCTCAGCACTGAGCTGCGCCTGGTCAACTCCGGGCTACCCCGGAGTCGCAGCAGTCTCTCGGAGCTCCTGACCCAGGTTCAGCCCCAGATACCCTGCGCCGACGGAAGCCAACAGATGGTCAAGCGGTCAGAGCTGCAGTACCTCTCCAGCTTGCTTGAGGCGACCGAGCGTGAGTCGCTGATGTTGCCGATTCTCATCGAGATGACAGGCGACCAGTCAGGTGCTATCGTAATGTGTTCGGGCAGTGCCGAACAGAAGGTCGTCTCGTCGGTACTCGGGATGCACCTTGAGTGCGAACGACCGGGGCAACTGAGGATATACAAACCTCAGCTTGCGTTGCTCAGGAGAAAGCTGAAGACCACCACGCAGTACATGTTCTCCATACGGGCGGGTGACTAGCGCATCCGCGTTGACAAAACGACACGAAACGGGGATAATTAGCAGGCTTCTATGGTAAAGATTCGACTCCGCCGAGTTGGCAGAAGACACAACCCCATCTACCGCGTTGTTGTAGCGGACAGCAGGTCACCTCGTGATGGCTCATTCATCGCCGTCATTGGCCACTACAACCCTCAGACAGACCCCGCCACGGTGCAGATAGACCGCGAGCAGGCTCTACTCTGGCTCTCCCGCGGGGCGAAGCCGAGTGATACAGTCTCAAGCCTTCTCACCAAAGCTGGGATTTCTCCTACTTCAGCCAGCCCCAACGGCGCTGAGTAGCCGTCACGCTAAGGAGATGCGATGAAGGAACTAATTGAGTATATCGTCAAGTCCATCGTCACAGATCCCGATAAGGTGAGCATCACCGAAGAAGACAGCGACGAAGGCTTGCTGGTCAAGCTGGAAGTCGCGCCTGAGGACAAGGGCAGGGTGATCGGCAAGCAGGGCCGCGTCGCTGAAGCGATGCGCACGCTCCTGCGAGTCAAGGCAGCCAAGGAAGAGACCCGGGTCAGGCTACAGATACTGTAGCTCTTGTGCCCGCTACTTCCCCACGCTCAGCAGCGCCTGGTTGCGCACAGGTCCGGTTTTCTGTTGTCTCCAGGCGTGGGTCTCTGCGGTATTGAGTCCCGGTGAGGTCGCGACATGCTGTGCGCGCGCACCGGACACGCGTCCAGCAATACCTGCGACAGGGTCACTCGATGGCTCTGCGTCGGGCTCGACGCCGGTGTCGATCCGCAACCTCCAGGCGAACAAGCGACCGTCGCAAAGCAGCCTCGGCTACGGCCAAGTCAGTCTCGCGAGCACCCGCTTCCATCCATCCCTCCGCAGCCCTTCGGGCTTCTTCCGCACGCTGCACATCGATCTCATCGGCACGCTCACAGGCGTCCGCCAGAATGACAACGCCCTGAGGGGTGACTTCAAGAAAGCCACCACTGACTGCCAGGTAGTGGTCTTCAGGCCCGGTTCGCACCATCAGTTCGCCGGCCCGCAGAAGCGTGACAAGCGAAGCGTGACCGGGCAGTACGCTTATCTGTCCCTCCTCCGTCATGGCCACAAGCACATCGACGCTCATGGACAGCACGGTTCTTTCAGCAGTGAGCACGTCCAGATGCAACTGCGGCACGTTGCACTACCCCTCTCTCACAGATTCCGTCGTGCACGATCGGCGGCTTCCTCAACCGTCCCAATCATCCAGAACGCGCTCTCAGGAAGGTCGTCGTGCTTGCCGTCAAGTATCTCACCAAAACCTCGAACAGTCTCGCTCAATGGCACGTACTTCCCCTGGATTCCGGTGAACTTCTCGGCCACATGGAAGGGCTGAGAGCAGTATCGCTGCAGCTTTCTCGCCCGTCGCACAACCAGCTTGTCCTCTTCACTGAGTTCTTCCACTCCGAGTATTGCCATTATGTCATGCAATTCCTCGTATCGCTGCAGCGTGCGCTGTACTCCCCGTGCGACACGATAGTGTTCCTTCCCCACAATGTCCCGGCTGAGTATCCGCGATGTGGATAGCAGAGGGTCGACTGCCGGGTAGATGCCAAGCTCCACAATGGACCGATCGAGGGCAATAATCGCATCCAGGTGGCTGTACGTCGCGACAACACCCGGGTCCGTGTAGTCATCCGCGGGAACGTAGATTGCCTGGAAGGAAGTGATCGAGCCGTTGCGCGTCGTGGTAATTCTCTCCTCCAGAGCGGCGATGTCGCTGGCCAGCGTGGGTTGATATCCCACCGCCGAGGGCATACGCCCCAGCAGAGCAGAGACCTCCATATTGGCGAGCACATAGCGGTAGACATTGTCTACAAAGAGCAGCACGTCCTGACCTTCGACTTCACGGAAGTACTCCGCCATCGTAGCACCTGTGAGGGCGACAAGCGCACGAACACCCGGCGGTTCGTTCATCTGCCCGAAAACAAGAGCCGTGTTCTGTATCACACCAGAGTCGCGCATCTCAAGCCACAGGTCGTTGCCCTCGCGCGACCGTTCCCCGACGCCTGCGAAGACCGACAGTCCACCGCGCTCAGTGGCAATGTTCCGTATGAGCTCCATGATGATGACGGTCTTGCCCACACCTGCCCCACCGTAGGCTCCAACCTTGCCCCCTCGAGTGAACGGGCTGATGAGGTCAATCACCTTGATTCCGGTCTCGAGCACCTGCGGCGTGCTCTCCTGCTCTTCAAGAGAGGGCGGGTCGCGATGAATCGGCCAACGTGGCGCCGTCTCGTCAATCGGGCCAAGTCCGTCGATTGGCTCCCCCAGCACGTTGAGCAGGCGCCCCAGAGTGCTTCTGCCCACCGGAACGCTGATGGGCATTCCAAGGTCGTGAACCGCGACCCCCCGCGCGAGTCCTTCAGTAGGCGCGAGTGCAACACACCTTACCTTGTTCTCTCCAACATGCTGCCGCACCTCGGCGACGACACGTCTACCGTCAATCTCAAGCTGCAGTGCCTGGCCGATGGAAGGAAGCTTTCGTACGGCGAACTCGACGTCGATTACAGTGCCTATGACCTGAACAACACGACCGCTATCCATGCACGCCCCTTGCAAGCAGCGCCTCGGAGCCGGCACTCACGTCGCATATCTCCTCGGTGACCGCCGCCTGTCGCGCCTTGTTCATCTCGATCGTCATGTCCTCAACCATCTCTTTAGCGCTGTCTGTGGCACTGTGCATCGCCACCATACGCGCCGAGTATTCCGATGCCACCAGTTCGAGATACGCGTGGTACATGCTTGCCTCAACATACCTGACGAGCAGTGCATCCAGCACACGGTTGGCGTCAGGCTCGCACAGAAAGTCACGGTGCACGGGGAGTTCAGAGACAACCGCCTCTACGGGCAACAATCTCTCCACCATCGGTCGCTGTACCATGACGCTCACAAATCGCGGATAGCACAGGTACACCAGGTCGCTTTCGCCAGAGGAGAACATGTCGGTCACAAGTCTGCAGATGGGGCGTATGTCGGCAACGCCGGGGGAGTCACCCAATCCCGAGAACTCGGCCACGAGACCCAGTCGCGTGCGAACCGCGAATTCGCGTCCTTTCCTGCCAACCGTCACGACCTCCACCGGCACCGATTGGCCCAGAATGAACTGCCCGAGAGCCTGGTTCAGTCGGGAGTTGAGCCCCCCGCAAAGTCCCTTGTCGGTCGTCACGTGCACGACGAGGACGCGCCCCACTTCCTGCCGATGCAGCCACGGGTGGCTGTCGCGCGTCCGAGTCTCGCCAACGACCAGTCCCATCAACTCGCTCAAGCGCGTGGCATACGGCCGCGCGTCAAGGGCCCTCTGCTCGGCACGCCTCATCCTGGCGTTCGCAATCATCTCCATGGCCCTGGTTACCTTGGCCGTCTCCCGAACGCCTCGTATCCGCCTGCGAAGAAGATGTTTGCCCGCTGCCATATCAGTCCAGTCCTACGGCATAGCCCCTTTGAACTCGAGTATCACAGACCTCATGAGCGTCTCTACCTCGGGCTTCAACTCGCCATCGCCCTCTATCATGCGGAGCAGTCCGGGATTGGAGGCATCCACAAAATCGTGGAGGCCCCTCTCCCAGGCATTCACATCCGAGACAGCCACGTCGTCGAGATATCCATTCGTCACGGCATAGAGGATGAGAACCTCGTGTCCCAGTGTCATAGGAGCGTACTGCGGCTGCTTCAGCACCTCGGTTATGCGACGTCCTCGTTCCAACTGGTCGCGCGCAGACCTGTCGAGGTCTGCCGAGCCGAACTGTGCAAAGGCCTCCAGTTCCCGGAACTGCGCGAGTTCCAGGCGAAGCCGCCCGGCCACCTGTCGCATGGCTCTGCGCTGTGCCGCTCCTCCGACCCTGGACACAGATAGACCCACGTTGACCGCCGGCCGGATGCCCGCATTGAATAGAGAGGTCTCGAGGTAGATCTGCCCGTCGGTGATGGAAATCAGGTTGGTGGGGATGTAGCCGGATATGTCCCCTGCCTGTGTCTCAACGATCGGGAGAGCCGTCATAGAACCGCCTCCCAGGTCGGGGGAGAGCCGGGCAGCCCTTTCAAGCAATCTGCTGTGTAGATAGAACACGTCGCCCGGGTAGGCTTCACGCCCCGGAGGACGCCGAAGCAAGAGCGACAGCTCACGATAGGCCCAGGAGTGCTTCGTGAGGTCATCGTAGACCACGAGGGCATGGCCGCCACGCTCCATGAATTCCTCTGCGATAGCGCAACCGGCATAGGGGGCGAGATACTGCAGCGCCGCAGGTTCAGCGGCGCCTGCCGCCACTATCACGCAGTTGTCGAGCACTCCGACCTTCCGCAGGTTCGAAGCGATGTAGGCCACCTGCGACAGCTTCTTGCCAATCGCCACATAGACGCTGATAACCCCGGTGTCCTTTTGCGCACTGATGGTGTCCACAGCCATCCCGGACTTCCCTATGGACCGATCACCGATTATCAGCTCCCGCTGCCCTCGCCCGATGGGGACCATGCTGTCTATCGCCTTGATGCCGGTGTGAAGCGGTGTGTCAACCGGAACCCGCTGCGTCACGCCCGGTGCAGGATACTCGACAGGACGATACTTGGTCGCGCCCAACGGTCCTCCACCGTCAAGCGGTCTCCCCAGAGGGTCAACAATCCGGCCCAGCAGGGAGTTGCCTACTGGGACTTCGACAACTCGTCCTGTCGACCGCACTTCGTCCCCTTCCCCTACAGCCTCGCTATCTCCCAACAGGACTGCGCTGACAAAGTCCGCCTCCAGATTCATGACCATGCCGAGGACACCGCCAGGAAACTCGAGCAATTCCTGCAAACCGACTTTGCCGAGATCTCGAAGGCGGGCGACCGAGTCCCCGACCTGGGTCACAACACCAACCGACTTCAGGTGCGGTTCGTCTGTGTGATTGCGTACGCGCTGCCTGAACTGAGCTACTATGCCGTCTGTTTCTCTCTCTGTCACTTCATCTGCACCAGTTCAACCCGGATAGTCTCCTCTCCACCGCATTTCATCACCCGGCAGTGGCTCCGGCGTCGTGACCGTCAAGAACCGCATCACGTAGCGACTGCAGTCTGGCGCGCACGCTGCGGTCAATCACCGTGTCGCCAATCTTCAGTACCACGCCTCCTATTATCGTGGAATCCACCCTCGCGTCGAGCACGTACTTCGCACCCGTAGTCTGCTGCAGGGAGTCCTCAATCAGTCGCCGGGTCTCCGCATCCAGGGGTATGGCCGTCACGACTTCCGCATGTCGAAGTCCGTAGTGCTTGTCCAGCAGCCTCGAATACTCCCGGGCCACATCACCAAGCACACTGAGCCTGCCATGCCGCACCAGGAGGCACACGAGGCCGGCAACGTCAGCCAGGACGTCAGCGAAGCACTCACCCGCCGGGATGCCGCTCGCGCTCTGGTCTCGGCCGCCAACCGAGTTGCAGCACCGGAGAAGGTCCTCCTCAGGGCGCTCTGCCAGAACGTCGAGTTCTCTTCTCCACCTCTCCAGCTGCATGGCATCTGCTGCCAGTTCGAAGGCGCGTCGCGCATAGAACTCGGCAATACCCAGAGAAGTCATTGCGTCAGTGCTCCCTCTCCAGCGGCAGTCGCTCCTCAAGTACCCCCTGGATGAGCCTGCGGTGACGCTTGGCATCGAGGCTCTCCAGCACAATCGCCTCCGCCGCCAGGATTGCCGCATCCGCGAACTCGCGTCGCAGCTCCTCCACAACGGCTCTTCGCTGTTCTTCAAGCTGGACGTTTGACCCCTCAACGATGGCGCGTGCTTCTTCTTTCGCCTCAGCGCGGGCCTCCGTCAACAGGCGGTCGCGAGTTGCAGCCGCCTCAATCAAGATTCGATGTGCCTCCAGGCGCGCGTCCTTCAGTCCCTGCTCGGCCTCCACGCGTACGCGTTCGTACTCCTCCCGGGCGAGTTGCGCCTGCTCCACGCTGTCACGTATTCGCTGTGACCGCTCTTCCAGCACTCGCCTTATCGGCCTGTAGCCGAAGTAAGACAGCGCAGCCAGCAATATGAGAAAGCTGACGAGTTGCCCGACAAACGTTGGCAGATCCAGACCTATTCCCATTGGCGGCCATCCTCTCCGCAGTATCTTCAGGCGACGAAGATCAGCAATATGGCGATAATCAGCACATATATCGCCACAGCCTCAGCGAACGCGATCGCGAGGATCATGTTCGTGCTGATTGGACCCCTCGCCTCAGGATTTCGCCCGAGAGCATCCATCGCTCCCTTCCCGATCATGCCAATGCCAATGCCGGGCCCGATAGCGCCGATGCCGATGCTCAGGCCTACGGCCAGTAGCTTGGCTGCCTCAGCAGATATCTCCATGTTGCGCCCTCCCTGAAACTCAGACAGTGCTAGGCTAGTATTCCTTCGCGCCCACTGCCGCGTAGCCGAAAATGGCGGTGAGTCCCGCAAAGATGAGTGCCTGAACAAGGCCAAACAGAGCCTCCAGACCATAGAACACCGACGGCAACACCAGGGGCACAAGGAAAAGCACCACCCCCGTGAGCACAACGCCGGCAGTCATGTTCCCGAACAGACGGAAGGAGAAGCTCACAACCCGTACCATATGGCCGAGTAGCTCCAGTAGCCCCACAAACGCGAATAGGATGCCATAGAACACACCCGCGAGTCCTTCTCTGAACTCACCTCTCATCAACCGAAGGACCCCTGAGCCCAGTCGCCCCAGGTCGAAGAACGTCTTCAGATACGACAAACCCTGTGCCCTCAATCCCCAGTACTCGATAAGCAAGACGCAGAGAAGCGCCAGCATGAGTGGGACATTGATGTCGGTATTCGCGGAGCGAAGTAGAGGCACCCCACCTAGCTTCAAAGACTCGAACCCGGGTATGAGACAGAGCCATGCATTCAGCAACACGAACAGGAACACGGTCATGACAACTGGGAAGAAGCGCTTCTCGTTCTCCTTGCCGACGAGACCCTCGATAAACCCCGCGGCATATTCGCACACGAGCTCCGCCATGTTCTGGAGGCCCACCGGCACAAGCTGAACTCTGCGTGTGGCCAGAGCGAAAAGCGCGAGGAGGACGCCACCCGTAAGCCAGGAGGCCAGAAGCGTGTTTGTGACAGGCAGAACACCGAACGGATGCCCTGGAGGAAGCTCTACATGCGGCGGCCCTACAGCCAGAATAGCCACGGGCTCCCTGCCGAATATCAGGGCTCCCACACTACCACCCACGAAGCTCGCTACGATAAGCACAGCCAAGGCCACGCCCGCAACAGCTAGCAGCTTGCGCATGGATACCATCGCACCCTAGTGAGCGCCCACAATGCAGGATGAACAGTCGTCAGACTCCACCGCGCCAGTACCGGCGCATGCCACTTTCGATCCGAACAGGACCATCAACGACTGCCCCTTTCGCGCTCGTTGTGACTCTGGCTCGCCCTCAGACGCAGATTGCAGCACCTGCGCAGGGGCAACTCAACCTAGACCTGCCTTCTCGGGTATGCGGGACGGAAAATTGCTGTAAAAGGACTGGAATACTCAACTCAAAGAGTCTCGATGCTACCCCACACTTACGACTTGCGTTTCTTGAAGTCTTCCAGATCCAAAGTGCTGATGAAGTCCTTGAATGCTGAGAGTCCTTCCATCTCCTGCTCGTCGACTCTGCCCTCGGTCACCGGCTTGCCGGTGTCCTCGTCAAGCGTGATGCCCGCCTTGGACAGCACGGCTTCCTCGGCATAGATGGGCACATCGGCCCTCACCGCCAGGGCAAGCGCATCGCTGGGCCGCGAGTCGACTTCAATCTCCTCACCACCAGCAGTCAGCGCAAGCTTGGCGTAGAACGTGTCCTTTTGCAGGTCGTTCACGACAACGTAGTCAGGCTTCGCTCCGAGCGATGCGATGACAGACTGAAGCAGGTCGTGAGTCAAGGGGCGCGCCAGTTCCACGTTCTGCAGCTTTACCGCTATTGCATCCGCCTCCGCAGGTCCAATCCAAATGGGCAGGTACCGGTTGGAGTACTTCTCCTTCAGGATAACCACACGCTGGTAGTTCATCAAGCTGACTCTGATGCTGTCGATTGTCATCTCGACCATTTCGTCACCTCTCTGGCATACCCAACCAGAACGCAAGAATAGCTGCTCTAATCATAGCACAGGGGTATGTCGCCACAGCAATCCGGCACCGGACCACTAGTTGCCCCCTCAGAAGTGCCTGCTGTATTATTTGTGACTCAGCCCGCGCATGCTTGCCGCACAGCTTCCTTTGGACTCCACACCACGGCGAAGGGGACAACCTGTATGAAGTTCGTCAGGAGACTCGATGAAGTCGGAATCGCCGACGTTGGGATTGTCGGTGGCAAGAATGCCTCGCTCGGTGAGATGCTTCGCGCACTCAGCAGCAAGGGCGTGAGAGTGCCGTCCGGGTTCGCCGTGACCACCGATGGGTATCGCTACTTCGTCGAGGAAGCCGGACTGGACCGACAGATCAGGGACATCATGAGCAACCTGGACACGCGTGACATGCGTGGGCTTGCCTCCCGTGGAGCACATGTGCGACGGATAGTCATGCATGCCCCACTCCCCACCACGCTTGAGCAGGAGATTCTCCAAGCATATGCTTCCATGGAAGAAGAGTACGGCAGCGAGGTAGACGTTGCGGTCAGAAGCAGCGCGACGGCTGAGGACCTGCCTGACGCGTCCTTCGCCGGACAGCAAGAGACTTACCTGAACGTCAGGGGGTCGAAGGATCTTCTGGACAAGGTTCGCGCGTGCTTCGCGTCGCTGTTCACCAACCGTGCGATTTCGTATCGTGAAGACAAGGGCTTCGACCATTTCGACGTCTACCTGTCAGTGGGCGTGCAGAAGATGGCGCGTTCCGATCTCGCGTGCTCGGGCGTGATGTTCTCGATCGACACCGAGTCGGGATTCAGAGATGCCGTGTACATCACGGGAGCGTACGGCCTTGGCGAGAACGTGGTCCAGGGAACGGTAAACCCAGATCAGTTCTACGTGTTCAAGCCAACGTTACGCCAGGGATACCACGCCATCATCGAGCGGAGTCTGGGCACCAAGGCGAAGAAGCTGGTCTACCGCTCGACGGGACGCGGCACGCGACAAGCCACGGTTGCACTTCGCGACCGGCGCCGGTTCATCCTCAGTGACGATGAGATTCTCCAGCTCGCCCGGTGGGCCTGCATCATCGAAGAGCACTACGGCACGCCTATGGATGTCGAGTGGGCCAAGGACGGCCTGACCGGAGAGCTCTTCATACTGCAAGCGCGGCCGGAAACCGTGCACGCCCGTCGGGCCAGTGCGGTTCTCACCACCTATGTCCTTGAGGAGCCGGGCAGACTCCTCCTTTCCGGCGAGTCCGTGGGCATGAAGATAGGCCAGGGAAGGGTTCACCTGATAGCGGATGCCTCCGAGATCGACAGCTTCGAGGAGGGAGAGGTGCTGGTTACCAACATGACGGACCCCGACTGGGAGCCAATCATGAAGATAGCCGGAGCAATCGTCACGAATCAGGGAGGCAGAACGTGCCACGCAGCCATCGTCAGCCGAGAACTCGGCGTTCCATGCGTCATCGGCACGAGCACGGGAACGCGCACGCTCGCCAAGGCAGACGCCGTGACAATTGACTGCTCAGAAGGGCGCGGCAAGGTGTATTCGGGGATGCTGAAGTACCGCATCGATGAGGTCGCGCTCGACAGTGTTCCGCGCCCAAGGACGCAGATCATGATAAATGTCGGCATCCCTGATGAGGCGTTCATCAAGGGGCAGATTCCCAACGATGGCGTGGGGCTGGCGAGAGAGGAGTTCATCATCAACTCCTATATCGGCATTCACCCGATGGCGCTCATCCAGTATGAGCACCTGAAGGAGCGGGCCGCGGGCGACCCGCGCATCGCACGTGTCGTGCGTGCAATCGATAAGAAGACCGAGGGATACGAAGACAAGTCCGAGTTCTACGTGGACAACCTTGCGATGGGCATCGCGAAAATCGCTGCCGGCTTCTATCCGAACGACGTGATTGTCCGGTTTTCCGACTTCAAGACAAACGAGTACGCCAACTTGGTCGGCGGCTACCTCTACGAACCGGTGGAGAACAACCCGATGATCGGCTGGCGTGGTGCGTCACGCTACTACGACGAGCGATTCAAGCCCGCCTTTGGCATGGAGTGTGCCGCCATCAAGCGCGTTCGCAACGACATGGGACTGGCCAACGTCAAGGTCATGGTCCCATTCTGCCGCACGCCAAAGGAAGGCCGGCGGGTCATCGAAGTCATGCGGGAATTCGGCCTGGTGCAGGGGGAGAACGGCCTCGAGGTATACATGATGTGCGAGGTCCCATCAAACGTGACCCTCGCAGATGAATTCGCCGACGTGTTTGACGGATTCAGCATAGGCTCCAACGACCTGACGCAGCTTATGCTCGGCATCGACAGAGACTCCGAGACACTGTCCCGTATCTCCGACGAGAGGGACGAGGCCGTGATGCGAGTGGTCAAGCGGACCATCGAATTCGCGCATGAACACAAGCCACCACGAAAGGTCGGCATCTGCGGACAGGCGCCAAGCGACTTCCCAGAGTTCGCAGAATACCTTGTGAAGTGTGGTATTGACTCAATATCACTGAACTCAGACGTTGTCCTGCGAACTCGCATCCGTGTGGCAGAGCTGGAGATGCTTGGACTCGTGGACAGCTAGCCCACGCAACTGCTGTATTCCCTTGGAGTTTGTCGCCCGCGAGGTGTGTGGCGTGCTATCCTGATGCCTGTCACAATGTCTGCGCCGCACTGCTGACACGTTCTCACAGACAGTAGCGCCGCCCGGCTAGCACATGAGCACTATCTCAGATGTGAAAGAGCGTATCGATATTGTGGCGCTAGTGTCCGAATACGCTCAGCTCACCAAGGCCGGTAAGAACTACAAGGGACTATGCCCCTTTCACGCTGAGAAACACGCTTCCTTCTTCGTCTTCCCCGATAGACAGACGTGGCGCTGCTTCGGTGCGTGCGGCGAGGGGGGGGACGTCTTCTCCTTCGTGATGAAGAAGGAGGGTGTCGACTTCAATGAAGCGCTACAGATGCTCGCTCAACGGGCCGGCGTTCACATAGAAAGAGGCCCGGCCCCCGATACGGCGCGTGACGAGGCGAAGGAGAGACTCCTGGCGGCTGCCGATGCTGCGGCGGAGTACTACCACAACCTCCTCATCAAGTCAGAGGCAGGGGCCGGGGCGCGGGACTACCTGGCCGGCCGAAACATCACGGGAGAGATAATCTCAAGTTTCAGGCTCGGATACAGTCCCGCAGGCTGGACATCACTCAAGGACTTGCTGTCCTCTCGTGGCTATGCGGAGCTGGAACTCGTTGAGGCGGGATTGCTTGTCCAGCGCGAGGACGGAAGCTCGTACGACAGGTTCCGTGACCGGGTCATGTTTCCAATCTGCGACACGCAGGGCAGGGTCATCGGATTCGGCGCCCGGGCCTTCGGCGACCTGCAGCCCAAGTACGTCAACTCCCCTCAGACACGCATATTCGACAAGAGCAGTGTGCTCTACGGTATCCATCGGGCACGCGTCGCGGCGCGACGCGCGAACCAGATCATTCTGGTCGAGGGCTACACGGACGTGCTCCAGGCCCATCAACACGGCTGGGAGAACGTCGTCGCCCCGATGGGAACATCCCTCACAGAGCCTCAGGCAGCGGCACTCTTGCGTATCTCCAAGAACATATACCTCGCGCTCGACGCGGATGCGGCCGGACAGGCTGCTGCGATGAAGACGATTCGTGAAACGACAGGGAAGTTTCGTGATGCCTTCGGACAGAGAACAGTTCTGGAAATGGGCCCCAGGGGAAGCCAGGCATTCAGGTCCGTGCTTGATGCAGACATACGAGTGATTGTGTTGCCCGAAGGCCGGGACCCGGACGAAATCATCGCCGGGGCCCCGGAGGCATGGGGGCAGCTCGTCGAGAAGGCAATACCATACGTCGACTTCTACGTGGACACCCTTGTCCGCTCAGTCGACACGGCGACAGCACGCGGCAAGAGGGAACTCATCGGACTATGCGAACCGGTCATCGCGGAACTGGAAGACTCGATGGAACGTTCCCGCTTCTACTCACGATTGAGTCGCGCACTGGAGATTCCCGAACGTGATCTCAGGGCCGAATTGGGCAGGAGTGAACGTAGCCGGCGACCCGGGCAAGCGGCTGGAGAATCGAGGCAGAGGCAGCGGCCGCGCAGGGTCGGCGCGAGTGTAACAGAGGAGTACTGTCTCTGCCTTCTGCTCACGAGTCCGCAGTTGCGCCCGTTCGCTGACGGACTCACTGCGGAGCATTTCGAGGCGACCGAGAACCGCCGCGTCTATGAGGCATGGTGTTCGAGCAAAGACCTGAACGAGCTTCGCGGCCAACTTGACGCGGGTCTCGTGGAACACCTGGACTACTTGCTGTCTGAGCCATTTCCACCCGGCATTCCCGAAGACGAGCAAACCCGGAGCCTTGCCCTCAGTGATTGTGTTCTGCTCCTCCAGGAACGACTCTCCAAGCGCCTTCATTTTGCGATGGAGACGGCGTTGAATCGCGAGAGGCAGGAGGAGGGAGTCGGGGCCGAGCTTGCCACTCTTGAGCAAGCAGGAATCCAATCGACCCAGGAACTCCACGAGATATTCCTTCGACAGGGACGCAGAGGACGTACTTAAGAGAGGCTAGACATGGAAACAATACGAGACTCGAGTGTAGACCAGCACGATGATACGGCACATTCGGCGGCTGACGGCGAGAACGAGGACGAGTCAGAAGAGACGGAAGCCCCGTACGACAAAGAGGTGCCATACGAGAGCGGCATAGCCCTTGTCGGGGATGACATCAAGCCGACAATCTCGCTCGAGGACCACGAGGTCATAGACGACTCGGTCCGGATGTACCTCCGGGAGATCGGGCAGGTCCCCCTGCTGATTGCTGCGGAGGAGCGCCAGCTCTCGGGGCTGATTGAACAGCGGCGACACCTGGCCAAACTGGAGGACTCCTACTTCAAGAAGTACAGGACTCCGCTTCCAGCCGTAGACCTCACCGCCGACCTCATCGTGAGACTGGTGAGGGCTTACCCGATTCTCCAGGTCGTCCGCGAACATCTGGGGCTGGAGGAGGGGTCAAGCCTTGGCGAACTGCTACAGGTCGCCGAAGTGCGTGCTGCGATCGACAACGAGATCAAGCCGCCGCTCATCGCTGCACTCGAGGAGCAGACGAACAGGCCCTCACCTGCGGCAGAAGAGGCCATCGTGAGTCTTTCCGTCAACAGCAGCGTGCTGCCGCCTCGCGCGTTGGAGCTGCTGCAGCAGGAATCCATCGAGCGACTGCGCGAACTGGTGGCAGAGGACAGCCTTGTTCAGATTCTCGAGCCCTACGAGGACGAGTTCCGGCGGCACTACGATGACGTGAAGCGTGCCGCACGCAGGGCTGAGAAGCACCTCACCCAGGCCAACCTGAGGCTAGTTGTCAGCATAGCGAAGAAATACATCGGCCACGGCATGTCGCTGCTTGACCTTATCCAGGAAGGAAACATCGGCTTGATGCGCGCGGTCGAGAAGTTCCGGCATAGAAAGGGCTACAAGTTCAGCACATATGCGACGTGGTGGATAAGGCAGGGCATCACGAGGGCCATCGCGGATCAGGCCCGGACGATACGCATACCCGTGCACATGGTGGAGACAATGAACAGGTTGCTCCGCACCACTCGCCAGCTCAGCCAGGAATTGAAGCGCGAGCCAAGCTACGCTGAGATTGGGGACAGACTCAGCATGAACTCCGAGAGGGTGGAGGAGGTCATGGACCTCTTTCACCACGAGCCCATATCGCTGGAGACCCCTATTGGCGAGGATGGGGACACGCGGCTGGGTGATTTCGTCGAAGACCGCACGAGTCCCGCGCCTGCAGAGGTGGCCACGCAGGAGCTTCTCAAAGAGCAACTGGACAGAGTCCTGGACGAACTCACTCCAAGGGAGAAACGAGTCCTGCAGCTCCGTTTCGGGCTTAAGGACGGCCACGCAAGAACCCTGGAGGAAGTCGGACAGGAGTTCAACGTTACGAGAGAACGCATCCGGCAGATAGAGGCAAAGGCGCTGCGAAAGCTGCGGCATCCCAGCAGGAGCCGCAGGCTCAAGGACTACCTGGACTAGAAGAGCTCGAAGATGGACGACTCAGCGACAAGAGGGGCACGGGGCCAGATCTGGGCGCCCTGGCGCATCGAATACATCCGTCGGTCGAAAGACGAGGACTGCATCCTTTGCTCGGCACCCTCGCGGGGCGAGGATGAGACCTCGCTAATCCTGTTGAGAGGTGACTGGAACTTCATCCTCATGAACGCCTATCCGTACAGTGGAGGGCACCTCATGGTGGCGCCTTTCAAGCACACAGCCGACCTGGCAGAGCTCACGCCAGAGGAAAGCGCCGAGCATTTCGAACTGGTGAAGCTGGGAATCGCACTGCTGAAGGACGTTGCCCACCCGGATGGCTTCAATGTGGGCCTCAATCTGGGACGCGTTGCCGGTGCCGGAATCG
The DNA here is from genome assembly GCA_964594245.1 of uncultured Dehalococcoidales bacterium. GTDB lineage: Bacteria > Chloroflexota > Dehalococcoidia > GIF9 > AB-539-J10 > SKVJ01. The sequence goes on from CAZQML010000156.1 coordinate 18,691, forward strand.
ACCAGCACCTTCACACGCATATCGTGCCACGCTGGCTCGGAGACACGAACTTCATGCCGGTCATAGCGGACACGCGGGTAATGTCGGAGAGCCTGCCTTCGATGTACTCAAGACTGAAGAAGGCGCTTGCGCAGCGCCTCGACGCTCGCGGAGACTCAGAGAGCAGCCGGTAGCGGTAGCCCGTCCCGGCAGCTAGACCTCCGGCCTGGCCACTCCACCCACCTCCGCACGAAGCTTGTCCATCATGTCCTGAGCCACCACACAGATAAGCTTATCGCCCACAGCCAGCCTCGTTGTGTCATCGACCGCCTGTGGCGCGCTGCCCGCGCGGGCGAGACACGCAGACTCAACTAGAGAAGAGATAGGGGTCTCGGACACCACCTTGTCACCGAGGTGCGAGTCCTCCGTTACACTGACCTGAACAACCTCAAGGCTCTCGTCCTCAAGGCTCAACACATGCACAAACGGAAACGCAGGAATCCGTGCCTTGAGGTTCTCGAGCACGAGTGCTGCCACGTCAACAGTGTGCTCCACACCCAGCTTGCGGAAGATGTTACGATTCCGGGGGTTGTTGAGCTTCGCCACAACCCTCGGCACGTTGTACTTCAACTTGGCAAGCTGGCAGGCAGCAAGGTTGTATTCGTCGATGTCGGTTGCCGCCACGAATACTTCGGCACGCGATACGCCGGCCTCGTCCAGACACTGAATGCGACACCCCTCACCACACAACGTTATGTCTCCCAACTGGCCCTCAAGCCGCTCTCTCTGCTTGCTATCGGGCTCCATCACCAGGACCTCGTGGCCGCCATCGAGGAACTCCTTGGCGAGGTAGTACCCAACCTCACCACCACCAACGATAATCACATACACACAGTCACTCCTCCAGCCGGCCCTTCACGAGTCGGGCAAACACCATGATAGGGCTGATAGCCTCCAGCCCGAGGGTCTTGTAGAACTCCTCGCGGAGCGGATCGTATATCCGGCACATGACTTTGCGCACGCCGAACACGTGCTTCGCAATCTGCGCAGCCATGGCATTGCGATTGTCATCCCGTGTCAATGCGATGAACGCATCCGCGGACCGGAGTCCCGCTTTCTGCAGCAACCCCTCATCCGTTGCATCACCGACAACCGTCTTGCCGCCGAAGTCGGGGCGCAGATTGCCAAAGCCGGAAGGCTCAATCCCGATGACTGTGACCTTGTGGCCCTCCTCGTCGAGCAGTGTGGCAAGCTCCGAGGCAACCCTGCCGCTGCCCATTATGACGACGTTCATTCGACGTCCTCCGGGTCAACCGCCGCCCTGTAGAGGACCACATGACACGGAGCCTCTCTGAGCACATGCGACATCGTGTCTCCCATGTCGAAGACACCGAGGCGACGCCGGTACCCGACTCCCATAACGATGAGATCGGCATGGCCCTCCACGGCCTCGTGGATGATTGCAGGACCGGCCTCCCGGGCCTGCAGCAGGCCCGTCTCAATGGGATAGCCAAACTCAAGAGCGAACTCCTGAGCACGAGAGACAATCTCCTCCGCCTCGGACATCTTCTGCTCCAAAGAAGCATCAAGAGGCAGGCTTCTCTCGACCTCTATCACGTACACGGCGTAGACCGAGGCTCCGCTCTTCTGAGCGAACTCGCATGCAAGCCGAATCACTTCGCCATCAACACAGTTCCCACTCACGGGAACCAGCACTTTTCCGACTTCCATACGGCGGAGCATGTTAGATACTTCAATCAGCTTAGTCAATACACCTCTTCTCAGCGCCAGCGCCAGAAGGCAGGACTCACCAGCGCGATTGCAGTCACGAACTCGAGTCTGCCGACCAGCATGCAAGCTGTCAGCACCAGCTTCCCCACATCAGGTATGAAAGCATAGTTGCCCGCCGGCCCGACCAAAGCCAGGCCGGGGCCAACGTTGCCGGTCGTAGCCGCAACAGACGAGAAGGCAGTCACCGGGTCAAGGCCCAGAGCGCTCATGACAAGGTATCCGGCGAGCAGCGTGCCTGCATAGAGGGCAGCCATTCCCATGATAGCCGAAACCATCGGCTCCGGAACCGTCTCTCCTCCCAGTTTCAGCGGCATCACAGAACGCGGGCTGAAGGCTGTCACCACTTGCCGGTACGCGTACTTGGCGACAACAAGCACACGCACGACCTTCAGGGCGCCACCTGTGGAGCCCGCGCTGGCTCCCACAAGCATCAGCACAAGCAGTACGCTCTTCGACAGGGCAGGCCACAAATCAAAATCCGTAGTCGTGAACCCCGTTGTCGTCTGCATTGAAGCCACATGGAAAGTCGCCTGCCTCGCGGCCTCCGCCATGGGAATGCTCCCCGCTCGCACCAGGTCCACGGCAACGACGATCGATGCAACCACGAATATGCCCACATAGAGGCGGAACTCAGGGTTGCGCAGAAAAGACTTCGCCTGTCCGCGCCTGATGAGGAAATAGTACAGGGCAAAGTTGACTCCTGCTGCCAGCATGAAGACGGTGACAACGGTTGTCACGAAGACGTTGTCTCCGTACGCGCCGATGCTCTCGCTCAGATGAAGGAACCCCCCTGTTGGCATCGTGCCAAACGTGACATTGAGCGCATCAAACGCAGGAAGCCTTCCCCCAATACGAAGCAGCACAAACTCAAGCAGGGAGAAGAGTACGTACAGCAGCCACAACGCCTGTGCCGTACTGCGCACCCGGGAGCGCAGCCGCTCCGGCTGTGGTCCCGGCATCTCCGCCTCGAAGAGGTGAGCGGCGCCGACTCCGAGCATCGGAAAGAGGGCAACGAAAAACGTCAAGATACCCATTCCTCCCAGCCACTGGGAGAAGTTGCGCCACAGGAGGATGCTCTGGGGCTGCACCCCAATCGACGTGAAGACGGTTGCCCCCGTCGTTGTGAACCCCGACATCGCCTCAAAGAGAGCATCGACGTAGTTGGGGAGCGTGTGCGAAAGCGTGTACGGCAACGCTCCAAGCAGTGAGCCGGCGATCCACGTAAGCGTAACGAGGGCGAGTCCCTCACGACGTGTGACGCCATGGTTCTCCGGGGGAACGAATCGCCACAGCGCGGCGCCAACGAAACCGGCGATGCAGACTGGCACAACGAAGCTGGCCGCTGCCCCATCCGACACCGCCAGCGACCACACAAGCGGGAAGAGAAGCGTGCCTCCGAGGACAATCAGCACGAGGCCAAGGTATTTGAGGACAACTCGAATGCTCACGCGCTCTTGAAGATACGTTCAACTGCGGCAATCGCTGACAGCGCCGACACCACGATTACGTGGTCCCCCGATTGGATCGGAGTCGAGTCGGGTGGAATAATCACGCTGTCGCCGCGAATCACGGCTCCCACGACCACATCCTTCGGCCAGTCTATTTCGCCCACTGTTTGCTTGCACAGACGCGCATTTGGGCCGACCACGAATTCAATCACCTGCGCATCATCCTTGCCCAACAGGGACACGGACACAGCTCCGGCATGAAGGATATAGCGGGCTATTCTACTGCCGCACAGCAACAGAGGAGACAGGGCGACGTCTACTCCAACGGCCTCTGCGAGTGGTATGTACTCCGGCTTGTCCACCAGGACGATGGTCTTGGAGACACCTACGTTCTTCGCCACAAGGCCGGCCAGGATATTGAGAGACTCATCCCCCGTGGTGGCGATGAACGCGTCCGACTGAGCGACGCCCTCGTCCGAGAGAAGTTCACGGTCAGGGCCACCACCCTGCACGACCACAGCACGCTTCAATTTCGTACTTATCTCCTGCGATCTTGCGAAGCTCTTCTCTATCAGTTTCACCTGGACACCGCGCTTCTCAAGTGCCTCGGCAACCTGGAAGCCGACCGTGCCCGCTCCGAAAATGACCACCCTCTTAGTGGGATGCCGGGGCACGTCGAAGATGGCGCCCAGTTGGTCCATGTCCTTCCTCGCCGCAAGCAGGTGCAGCCGGTCGCCATGAATCACCACCTCGTTCCCGGATGGTGCGAGCAAATCCTCAACCCGGCTGAGCATGGCGACGACGCATGGCCTCGGGAAGGGAATCTGCTCGAGTGTCTTGCCCACAACAGCCGGACTCACCGCCTTGAACTCCCGCAACTGCACGCGGCCGTCTGCGAATTCCTCCATCGATGTCACATAGAGGCCCGACAGAATCGAGACAATCTCGCGAGCAGCCTCGCTCTCGGGATTGACAAACAGGTCGACGCCAAGGCTCTTCGGGCGCACAACTTTGCGCGGTCCATGCGGAGACTTGGCGCCGACAAGAAGATAGCTGGAGAACTCCGGATTCCGCACTCTCGCCACGGTCTTCTTTGCGCCAAGTTCCTTGGCCATGAAACAGGTAATCATGTTTGTCTCGTCAACCCCTGTGACGGCGACAACAAGATCCGCGCGCTGCACCTCGGCCTGCCAGAGCACCTTCGGTACAGCAGCATTTCCGACCACAACGGCCACGTCGAGTTGCCTCCGTGCCCGTTCGGCCGCCTCTTCATCCCGCTCGATCACTACGATGTCCTGCTTCTCTCTCGAGAGGAGGCTGGCCAGATAGAAGCCCGCGGCACCTGCGCCCACAACTACGATATACATTACATATCCCGAAAATCAGGCCCCTACGCCATGCTGCGGAGAAACGGATACTGTGAGGATTCCGGCGGTAAGCCGAAGGCTGCCACGTCGTCAACCCCAGGGCCAATCCAGCCCGATGGCATCACAGCTGTCAAGATGCCAGACAATCAATCAGATTCAAACCGAGGAGCGATTGTAGAGATTTCGGTAGTGCTTGTCAACAGAGACTCTGATTTCAGCCTGGCAAGCCATGAGCGCGACTTGATGTCTCGCTGCACGACGCAATGCACGAAACGATAGATGTGCCCCTCAAGCTCGCCGGCCAGAGTCGTCCCCATCTTGACTCTGCGCGCCGTGCCAAGTCCACATCCGAGCCAGAATCTCAGTACTTTGACCGCATCGACGCTCAGCGCCTTCGCATCAGGACATGCCTTAGCACACTCAGGACACAGAGCTCCTCCCATGGTTGCGCTGAGCCAGTTCTCGACGGGTCTCAGATTGGAGCCGCAGCCTACGCAGCGTTGAAGAGAGGGACAGAAACCAATGTGCTCCAGAAGCCGCAACTCGAAGAACCTCAGCACTGTGTCATCACAGCCGACCCGGTCAATCTCCGTCAACGTCTCAAGCAGAAACTCGAACAGCGGATGGTTGGGAGCGCCTTCGACGGTCGAGGAGTCAGTCAATTCGCACGCATAGAGCGCACAAGCCATACGCCACAAATCGGCCTTCAGGTTGGCGAACGAGTCAAGGGGAGTCGCCTGCGTGATGATATCCAGCGCCCTGCGTCGAACGCATTGGAAGCGTCCGTATGTGAGCATCTCCACACTCGGCCCAAGGCTGCTTCCGGGACGCCTCGCCCCCTTGGCTACGGCGCTGAACTTCCCCTCGTCCCGAGAGAAGAGGGTGACGATCTTGTCTCTCTCGCCGATGACGCTGTGCCTGATGACAATGCCTTCGGCCTTGTAGTCCCGTGAGCTGCCCATGTGTCGCAGCTAGCACTCCTGTCGAGTGTTGATTGCCTGCCCGAGAGTCATGTCATCCGCGTATTCCAACTCGGCTCCATAGGGCAATCCGCGTGCAAGCTTCGTCACTTTGACGCCCAGGGGCTCGACAAGCTGCCGGATATACATGGCCGTTGCCTCGCCCTCGACGGTAGGATTCGTGGCAAGAATCACCTCTTTCACCTCACCACTGCGTAGTCGCGGCACAAGCTCACGGATCTTGAGGTCATCCGGACCGATACCCCGTGTCGGGCGCAGAGAGCCGTGCAGCACGTGATAGAGGCCTTCGAATTTCGCGGTCCGCTCCAGTGGAGGTATGTCCGAGGGTCTTTCGACGACGCAGATAATCGTCCGGTCACGCTGAGAGTCAACGCAGATAGAGCACGGGTCCCTGTCAGCTATGTTGAAGCACCGGGAACAGAAGACCAGGCTGCCTTTCAGGCTGAGGAGAGATGTTGCCAGCTCCTCGATCTCCGCATCGGGGCTGAGCAACAGGTGATACGCAAGCCGCTGTGCGCTCTTCGGGCCCATGCCCGGGAGCTTGCCCAGCGCCTGTATGAGTCTTGCTATGGGTTCAGCGGTGCTTGCCACTGCAGTGCCTGCTGTCCTCCTGCGCTATTCCGCCTCCGGCGTCAGCGTTTCACCCGGGCTCCCATCCGGATTGCCGCCTCAACAAGCCCCCCACCCTGGCTGCTGCCGCGATTGCCCTTGTCCTCATCCTGAGGTTGAAGGACACACTTGACTTTGTACGGATGCCCGAAGAACGCTTCGAGCCTCTCTTCAATAAGGTGGCGGTACTTCCCATCCTCCACCTTGTCCATATGGAACTTGTGAGAGAAGCGAAGCACCAGCACATCATTCTCGACCTCGACTGGCTCACACGCGCTCCTGAGAAAGGCATCCAGATTTCCCGTCGAGCCAAGTCCCCGCAGGGAGTCCACGTAGTCCTTCCAGCGGGCACGTATCTGCCCCAGTTCCCCTTCTGCAGGCGGTTCCTGCCGGTCGGGCGCCGGCGCAGCAGCCTGCCCTGGGGCTTCCGCAGCAGGCAGTCTACTCTCAGAAATGCCTGGTTCAGGTGAAGGGAGAACAGCCGGCTGGCCGGCCGCCGGCGCAGACGCCGGTTCAGCACCACTCTTGACTGCTGGGACGCCCGCCGGGCCGGCAGGTCCAGAAGCCGGCCTTACTGTGCGTCGCCTGGCTGCAGGCGCGGAGCCTCCGTCAACAGATTTCAGTTCTCGATGGCCCTTCTCGGGGCTGCCGGACACGACCGGGGGGCTCTCCGAGGGCCGCGCTACACAGTCGACAAAGGCCAGCTCGAGGGCAAGCAACTGCCGGGACGCATCCCTCGTGGTCGCCTCCGAGAAGAGACGGGTCGCCAGGACCAGGGAGTCGATATCCGCGCCCTCAGCAATCTCCCTCAACTCCTCCCGGCCTTCCCGTCCCACATCCACGATGTCCTCACACCCCGACTTCACAAGCATCAGGTTGCGAAGAGTTGCGACAGCCTGGCGCCCGAACTGTCGCATGTCGACTCCGGAGTCGCTCGCCTCATGCAGGACACGCAGTCCTGCTGCAAGGTCACGGGCTACCATCTGCCCGGCCAGTCTCAACACGTACGATTCGTCCGCCACCCCGAGCACAGCCTTCAATTCATCGGGGGTGAGCTGCCGGCCGTGGCTCGCCAGTACCCGCTGGACGATGTTCTCGGCATCACGAAGGCTGCCCTCACCGGCCCTTGCTATTGTCTCAAGGGCCTCATCTCCAACCTCAATTTGCTCTCTCTCACACACGAGCCTCAACTTCGCCACCATCGCGTCGAGCGACAACCGCCGGAAGTTGAAGCACTGGCAGCGAGACACGATAGTCGGAATCACCTTGTGGAACTCGGTGGTTGCCAGCACGAACATGACATGCTGCGGAGGTTCCTCCAGCGTCTTCAGCAAGGCATTCGAGGCAGCATCAGTCAACATGTGCACCTCGTCGATGACATACACCTTGCGCCACAAGCTGCCCGGCGCGTAGTTGACCCGCTCCCTAAGTTGGCGGATGTCATCGATGCCCCGGTTGCTCGCGGCATCAATCTCGATAACGTCAAGGCTGCGGCCCTCAGAGATGGAGGTGCACGCTTCGCAGGCGTTGCACGGTTCGCCGTCGACCGGATTCAGGCAGTTGACTGCCTTGGCCAGTATGCGGCCCGTGCTCGTCTTGCCCGTACCGCGCGGACCGCTGAACAGATACGCGTGTCCGACTCTGCCGGCACGAACCGCATTCTTGAGCGTAGTGGTGACTACTTCCTGCCCCACAACCTCCGCCAGCGTCTGCGGCCGCCACTTGCGATAGAGGACTTCCGATGACATCGCGTTGATGGGACTATTATAGAGACAACGGACTGCAAACCCAACGTCTGAACGTGGAACGCCGGCTTTATGCGCTGGATTCGATAAGCGAAATGCTGGCGTCGAAATCCCGGGAGAGCGCTTCCATGAGCCGCTCGATTGCCGGCTGCAGCTCCGGCGGTGCAGAGACGATGACGTATTGCAGCAACTGCAGCGCTCCTGCACGGTCCATGCTCAGGACCTCCTCGAGGCTGAGGTCCGAACCAGCAGCACTACGCGCGGCCAGCACCTCGGAAATCTCACTATCGATATCAAGGGATTCGAACAACGCGCCCGTGCACATCTGTGCAACCAACTGCGTGACCTCACCGGCCAGCAAGATCACAGTGTCGGAATCACCCCGGCCGGCCATTGTCGTCATCTCGTCGAGCCTGCTCTCGGCGAACTCGAGTTGCAGCTGCGCTCTGTCCAGGTCCGAGAGCGCGAGCGTCAGTCGCGCCTGCTCTGTTGCCGTCTTCATGGGATAGAAGAAGCCGTTCGGCAGGGAATCCACAGACGCAGCCAGGAGCCCCATCCCGGCGAGGCAGACCACCAGCGCCGTCGCCATCGCGGTCACCCATCGCCTCTGCCACCACATGAACAGGAAGCCGGGGCGCGACTCTTTGTGCGCAAGTCTCGAGAAGAAAAGGCTCCTGATCCGGGTCCTTGCAGCCTGCCTGAACTCAGGCGAGGGCTCGACAGCTCCGAGCTGCTGAACGACGAGGGTGCTTGTCTCCAGAAGCGGGCCCAGTACCTCAGAGAGGTCCAGGTCCTGGACGACGCACGCGGTTGTCTCCTCGCCGGATATCAGCCGGTCGACATATTGGTCGAACAGTTCATGCAGCTCATGAGTCATGACGATTGCTCCATCAGTTTTCGCAGAGACGCTATGCCGTTGTACTGCAGCGCCTTGACCGTGCCCGTGCTCTTACCGAGCGCGCTCGCCACCTCAGTAGTCGAGAGTCCGGCCCCGAAGCGCAGCCAGATGACCTCCCGCTGAGCAGGAGACAGCCTCCCGATATTGTGTCTCACTTTCTCCAACTGCAGGTTATGCTCCGCTATTTCCGCCGGGTCCGGATCATCCAGCGACAGAACAGTCTCGTCAGAATCTACCCTTTCAATCCGCTTCTCCCTGCGGATGTAGTCAATCATCTTGTTGTGAGCAATCCGGAAAAGCCATGAGGCGAATGGCGCGTTCCTCCACTGGAAGGAGCCAATCGCTTCGAGTACCTTCGCAAAGACCTCCTGCGTAAGGTCCTCAGCCTCAGCCTGATTGCCCAGCCTGACATACAGGTAACGATAGACGCGGTCAAAATTGCTCTCGTAGAGCTCCGCGAACGCATCAGCATCGCCCTGGACTGCCCGGGTTACAAGGTCCTGTTCAAGAGACATCTTATGGATGTCTATTATATGGCAAACGAGACAGCATCACGGCAGGTTTAGGGATGTTCATGCAACTTGCCCCGCCTGACCTACATTGTCACCCTGCGCCACACGATTCACCCGGGAGAGCGCATCGCTCGTGCATCAAGATGATTCAATGCTGCCCCGACTCCAGGGAAGTGGCGTTGTCCGAGCCTGAACCGGCGGGGCGCCACCGTGCGGCGGACACCTGTTGGCTTGAGGGGCGGACAAGGTAGCAGGAGCGCGAGGGGCAACCCTCGCTGCAGCCCGACCACCAGCCCTGGTGGCCTCAGACGCCCTTGTCAGCCACGTAGAGAGCGAGATCGGCGAGCCTGCAGCTATAGCCCCACTCGTTGTCGTACCACGCCAGGACTTTCACCATGGTGTTGTCAAGGACCAGGGTGCTCAGGCTATCGAAGGTCGAACTCGCAGGGCAGGCCCGGAAATCACTGCTCACCAGCGGTTCATCGCAATAGTCGAGCAATCCCTTCAAGCTACCCTCAGCCGCCTCACGAAAGGCCCCGTTGACATCCTCGACGGTCACACTCTGCCTCACATCCGCCACGAAGTCCACGAGCGAGACCGTAGGAGTCGGTACGCGCACGGCAAGTCCGTGCAGCTTGCCTGCCAGCTCGGGTATGACAACGCCGACCACGCGCGCGGCGCCGGTCGTCGTGGGAATCATGTTGACCGCAGCTGCCCGCGCACGCCGCAGGTCTTTGTGGAAGACGTCCAGGATTCTCTGGTCATTCGTGTAGGAATGTATCGTCGTCATCAGTCCTCTACTGACGCCGAAGCGTTCGTGCAGCACCTTGACCACGGGAGCAACACAGTTCGTCGTGCATGATGCATTCGAGATGATGTGATGCCTGGATGGGTCGTACTGCGTCTCATTCACGCCGAGCACGATAGTCACATCTTCGTTCTTCGCAGGCGCCGAAATGATGACCTTCCTGGCGCCGCCGGTGATGTGCGCGGCAGCCTTCCCTCCATCCGTGAAGAGCCCGGTCGACTCCAGTACGATGTCAACCCCCATGTCTCTCCAGGGAATCCGGGAGGGGTCGCGTTCAGCGAGGACGCGAATCTCGTTGCCATCAACAATGATGGCGTTAGCTCGCGCCTCGACGGTGCCCTGGTACCTTCCGTAGTTACTGTCGTACTTCAGGAGGTGCGCGTTGGTCGCTGCGTCGGTAAGGTCGTTGACCGCCACCACTTCGAGCTTCCCCTGGGCTCTCTCAATCATAGCCTTGAGCGCCAGACGACCGATCCGTCCAAATCCATTGATTCCGATTCTGACTGCCATGGTTGTACCTCCAGACAAGCTACTTCGATAGGTACGTTGTCGTACCGTTTCGTTCAAGGGCTGCGACTCTCCCCTCGCCCACCAGACATCTGAGCCAGGCAATGACCTCACATACGGCAGCCCGTCGCTCACGGAACTCGAGGGCTTCGTAGGACGCCTCTCCCGCACCGGACCTCCACCCTATCTCGCGCGCGATGTCGTATGCGGTCTTCAAGCCATCGTCCAGCACGTCCGCTATCTGGCGCCGCCTCGCTTCGTTCCGGCGGAGAATCTCCTCTGAGCGTATCGTCAGGCTGTTGAAGACAGGGCCATGACCCGGGAATACGAAGCTTACAGGCTTCTCGACGAGATATTCCAGCGACCGCGCATAGTCTCCGGCCGGGTCAGCGCCTGACTGCGGATGCGCCCCGATGCGGGGCAGGGCATCGAAGATAACGTGGTCGCCGCAGAACAGCCGCCGTTTGCGGGGGTCGTACAGACAGATGTGCCCGGGAGAGTGCCCCGGCGTGTGAAGCACTTCCAACTGGAATGTCCCATTAGAGATGGTGTCCCCGTCATCGACAAGAACATCGGGGTGTGTCGGCGTGACGAATTGTGCAGCCCACGCTGACGCTTCGCGCATCCGGGCCGCCTCTTCGGAGGGCACCCCGTGTAACACGAGCATTTCCTCGAGTTCTCTCGCCAGTTGGCGGTAGTCCACATATCTTGAGTCAATCAGGGAAGCCTCGAGTCGATGCATCACGATCTCGGCCCCACAGAGCTCTCTGAGCTTCGCGGCGAGGCCGAAGTGGTCCGGGTGGATGTGAGTCACCACAATCCAGTTGATGTCGTCGAACGAGAGGCGCTCAAGCCGCAACTCCTCTCTGAACGCCCAGACCGCTTCCGAGCTGTCCCAGCCGCAATCTACAAGGATGTTGCCCTTGCTGCCTTCAATGACATACGCATTGGTGAACCGCTCCATGCCATCAGGGAACGGAATCCTCAGCTGGTGCACACCTGCGACGATTTCCACGACAGACTACCTCACGCTGTAGAACGCGTTCCTGCCCGCGTAGCGGGCTGCGCTGCCAAGCTCTTCCTCTATCCGCAGGAGCCGGTTGTACTTGGCCACCCTCTCCCCACGGGAGGGCGCTCCCGTCTTGATGAACCCGGAGTTCACTGCCACGGCAAGGTCTGCAATCGTCGTGTCCTCCGTCTCCCCGGACCTGTGACTGACAACCGCGGTCCAGCCCTCCTTCTGCGCCCTCTCAACCACCGCGATTGTCTCGCTCAAGGTCCCTATCTGGTTGACCTTGATGAGCACTGAATTGGAGGCCTTGAGGGCAATGCCCTTCTCGAGACGGTCCATGTTTGTGACGTAGAGGTCATCGCCGACCAGCTGGACGCGACGGCCAATCCTGGCGCTGAGCATGCGCCAGCCATCCCAGTCCTCCTCGGCAAGCCCGTCCTCGATGCTCATTATCGGGTAGTCCGACACCCACTTGGTATACAGTTCGACCATGCCTGTGGAGCTGAGCTTCCGCCCGTCGCGCTCCAGCAGATACTCTCCGTCTTTGAAGAAGCTCGATGCCGCAGGGTCTAGCGCGAGCACGAAGTCCTCGCCCGGACGGTAGCCGGCGCGAGAGACAGCCTCCAGTACCAGGTCGGCAGCCTGACTGTTCGACGAGACTGCGGGGGCAAAGCCTCCCTCGTCGCCGACAGTCGTAGCCAGTCCTTTCGAATGAAGCAAGTCCTTGAGGGCGTGATAGACCTCGCAACTCATTCGCAGCCCTTCGGAGAAGGTCGTGGCGCCGACGGGCACAATCATGTATTCCTGGAAATCAGTCGAGCCCATCGCATGCTTGCCGCCATTAAAGACGTTCAGCATCGGCACTGGCAGAAGCGTTGCCCCTGCCCCACCAAGGTAGCGGTAGAGCGGGACATCGAGGAGGGCCGCGGCAGCTTTGGCCGTGGCCATTGAGACACCCAGCATCGCGTTGGCGCCCAGGCTTGACTTGTTCGACGTGCCATCGAGGTCGATAAGGAGCTTATCGACAGCGGACTGTTGCAGCACCGAGAGGCCGCGCAGCTCGGGCGCGATGCGTTCGGCCACGTTCTGCACGGCAAGGAGCACACCCTTTCCGCCGTAGCGCGCCGGGTCGCCATCCCTTAGTTCAACCGCCTCATAGGTGCCTGTGCTCGCGCCCGACGGCACTGCGGCGATGCCGCTACACCCGCTCTCGGTCCAGACCTCCACCTCCACCGTGGGATTGGCGCGAGAGTCCAGGATCTCTCTGGCCCTCACATGGGCTATTCGTGCAGCTCTCTCAGATGGACTCACAGTCAGTCACTCCTTTGCGTCCGCAAGGCTCAAGGCCAGCTCTACGGCCTCTTGCGCAGTGGCCACCTCAACAACAGGATTGGGGCCGGCGCCCTTCTCTGCGAGACGCCACGAGCCGATGCCGACAACCGGGATGTTGGAGCCAAGGGCAAAGGCCATCTCGGCCAGCGTACCGTACGCCCCTCCGATGGCAATTACGGCCTGAGAGGACCGCACGACCGCCATGTTCCGGGCCTGGCCGACCCCGGTCGCTATGGGCAATGACACCCACTCGTTGGCAGACCGTCTGTCATTTCCCGGCAGTATGCCTACCGTGAAACCACCGAGGGAACGCGCCCCACGACACACGGCTTCCATCACTCCTCCAAGTCCTCCACACACGACTACCGCTCCACGCCCGGCAAGCAGAGAGCCCACCTCCTCCGCGAGCGCCTGCTCTTGAGGTGAACAGACAGACCCTCCTATCACAGCAATGACAGGCGGCATGGCGCCTATACTACACTAGTTGTAGCGGTTCATTGCAACGTCGAGGCCTTCCAGGAGAACGCATTCCAGCACATCACCGACCAGCGAGATTGACTCCTGGATGGCAGTCTCCTCTTCCGCAGTGAACCGGCCCAGCACATAGCGGACAAGCGCGTCCTCGGACCACCGGGAGTAGCCATCGGCATCCGGGTGCCCGATTCCGACGCGGACACGAGGGAACGCCTCAGTGTTCAAGGAGGCAACGATGGACTTCATGCCGTTGTGCCCTCCAGGTCCTCCCGACGAACGCACGCGGACCTTTCCGATCGGCAGGTCCACATCATCGTAGACCAGTATCAGGTTCTGGGCGGGAATCCGGTTGGCCCGGACGAGGCAGACTGCGGCCTCGCCGCTGAGATTCATGTATGTCCGTGGTTTCGCGAGCACAACCTCTTTCCCACCAAGCGTCAGCTCGGCGAGCCTTGACCGGCAGCCGGTGCGCGAGAAGCGCGCCGAGTGCTTCTTCACAAAGTAGTCGACACAGCGGAATCCCACGTTGTGCCTTGTGGACGCATACTCCTTCCCCGGGTTTCCCAGGCCGATGACAACCGTCGCTCCCATAGCTATCGCTGCATTATAGTCGAGCACCACCGCATAGCCAACCACCCGGGCGCCGCGAAGTCAAGCATCATGTCACCTTGACACTGTTCGTAGCGCGAGCTACCATAGACGAACTGTCAATGAGCCAGATTCAGGTTCATTCGTCCACGGATTCCAGTTAGCACCCAAGCCCCAGTTTTGAATTCAACATGTCAGTTCACAGGGAGGTTTCTGAATGTTCTACGAAGTCAATGTTCCTGATGCCGGAAAGAACAAGGTCGCCGCACTCATCACGCTGAACCCCGCCGAGTCGAGACGCCTTATCGCAAAGGCAGTAGTCCAACTGCCGGAGGTCAAGGCTGCCCTCAAGAAAGGCATCGTCATCATCGCCCGCGGAGTGACAAGCGCCTACGTCAGCGAGGAGATGTTCAACATCACGGTTGAGCCCAAGGCACAGCAGACGGCCGGCATGGTCGTCGGCGGCGCCACGAACGTCAACTCTGCACCTCCTCCTTGCAC
>CAZQML010000157.1:0-31108 GCA_964594245.1 uncultured Dehalococcoidales bacterium
GCAGGCGGCGGTTTCTATAATGCCGTGAGGCGTGTTCTTCCAGTAACCGCGCGATATGACAAAGCACATATTTGTGACAGGCGGTGTTGTCAGCTCAGTTGGCAAGGGAATAACCGTCGCTTCCATCGGCGCCCTCCTCAAGGCTCGCGGCGTCAACGTCGCCGTCCAGAAACTCGATCCATATCTCAACGTGGACCCCGGCACGATGTCGCCCTATCAGCATGGTGAGGTCTACGTTACCGAAGACGGCGCCGAGACAGACCTCGACCTGGGCCACTACGAGCGATTCATCGGAGTGGACCTGACGGCGGACGCCAACGCTACCTCGGGAAAGGTCTACAGTTCCGTCATCAATGAGGAACGGGAGGGAGTGTTCCTGGGAGGGACCATCCAGGTAGTCCCTCATGTGACCGACGAAATCAAGAGAACCATCCTGCAGTGCGCGGCCCGCATTGACGCGGAAGTGCTGATTACTGAGATAGGTGGCACTGTCGGCGACATCGAGGGGCAGCCCTTCATAGAGGCCATCCGCCAGATGCGCAAGGACGTGGGGCGCGAGAACGTGATGTACATCCACGTCACATATCTTCCCCACCTTGCCTCAACAGGGGAACTCAAGACGAAGCCCACGCAGCACAGCGTGCGCGAACTGCGCAGCATGGGGATACAACCGGACATAATTGTCTGTCGCAGCGATTTTGCCATGCCGGACGAGCTGCGTGACAAGATCGCGCTCTTCTGCGATGTGCCCAGGGAGGCAGTTATACCACTGCCCACAGTCGAGAGCATCTACGAAGTGCCTCTCGTGCTGGCGGATGTTGGGATGGGTGACCTGGTGGCAGCCAGACTCGGCCTGCCCGAAGCGCGCGGAGACTTGTCGGTGTGGGAGAACATAGTCGAGAGGCTACGCAACGCCCACGAGTCCGTATCGATTGCGCTGGTCGGCAAGTACGTGGAGCTTGAGGACACATATCTGTCTGTCCGCGAGGCCCTCAAGCACGCGGCCCTGCTCCACGGAAAGTCCCTGGACCTCTTCTGGGTGCACTCGGAGCAGCTTGATGACCGGAACGCGGCTTCACAGCTATCCGGCGCGCACGGTATCGTGGTGCCGGGAGGGTTTGGAATACGCGGTATCGAAGGCATGATTGCCGCTGCCCGCTACGCGAGGGAGAACTCAATCCCATATCTGGGGCTCTGCCTGGGAATGCAGGTCATGGTCGTTGAGTTTGCCCGCCGTGTGTTTAAATCGGACAGCGTCAACTCGACCGAGTTCGATCCGGATGTCAAGTATCCCGTAATTGACCTGTTGCCCGAACAGCGTGCCATCGCACAGATGGGTGGCACAATGCGCCTCGGCAGCTATCCGTGTAACCTTGTTCCCGGCACACGCGCCTTCGAGGCGTATGGAGTGAGCGCCGCGCGGGAGCGACACCGCCACCGGTACGAGTTCAACAATGACTACCGCGGCGACCTGTCGTCGGCGGGGTTGCAGTTCAGTGGTCTCTCCGAAGACGGCCGCCTCGTGGAAATCGCGGAGATACAGGACCACCCGTGGATGGTGGGCTGTCAATTCCATCCCGAGTTCAAGTCCCGGCCGGATCGTCCACACCCTCTCTTCGCGGCATTCATGGGCGCGGCGGTCGAGGCCGTGGCTCCCGGCGAGCAGTCCCAATTGCCCCTGTAGCTTGACGACTCACCCTTCGACACACTAAGCTATGCGCTCAATACCTGCAGTGGCGCATTCGTCTAGGGGTTTAGGACGCCGCCCTCTCAAGGCGGAGATCACCGGTTCGAATCCGGTATGCGCTACCAAATCCTTCTGCCCGGGGGAGTCACAACTGTATGGCGAAACGCGTGTTCACAGGATTCCGCCCCACCGGCCGGCAACACATAGGCAACTATTTCGGGACCATCAGGAATTGCCTCGTGCTGCAGGAAGAGTACGACTGCTTCTTCTGTGTTGTCGACATCCATGCACTGACGACGCTTGAAAGCACGGCCACGCTCCAAGACGACATAACGAACATGGTACTGGACTGGCTGGCTGCCGGGATTGATCCCGAGAAGAGCGTTGTCTTCGTGCAATCGCACGTTCCCGAAGTGGCCGAGTTGCACACTCTACTCAGCATGGTTACGCCTCTCAGTTGGCTTCTTCGTGTGCCCACCTTCAAAGAGAAGGTCAAGTTGCACCCCGAGAATGTGAACTACGGCCTGGTCGGCTACCCGGTGCTGATGACATCGGATATCGCTCTCTACAAAGGAGAGGTGGTTCCGGTTGGAGTGGACCAGCAGCCACACCTCGAACTTGCCAGAGAGATTGTCCGCCGCTTCAATTCCATCTTCGGTAACGTCTTCCCCGAACCCCAGATGATGCTTACGGACTTCCCCATGATTGTTGGCCTCGATGGCACGAGCAAGATGAGCAAGAGCGCTGACAACTACATCGAGATTGCTTCAAGTCCGGACGAGATTCGCAAGAGAGTGAATGGCGCCTTCACAGACCCGCAGCGAGTGCGCAAGTCCGATCCTGGCCGACCTGAGATCTGCAACGTCTACTCACTGCGTCGAATCTTCACGCCCGACAGAGTCGAGGAGGTAGCGGTGGCCTGTCGTAGCGCTGAAATCGGCTGTGTGCAGTGTAAGAAAGAGCTGGCGGAAGCTATCGCGGACTACTTCGGGCCGTTCCGCGAGCGCCGCGAGCAACTGGCCCAGCGTCCGGCGTATCTCCGTGAGGTCATTGAGGACGGCGCTCGCCGCGCGTCGGTTGCAGCACGCGCCACGATTGAAGAAGTGAAGACTGCCATGAACCTCAAGTGAGGTGCCCTACAGCTCCTGCTTCCTCGCCAGTATCGCCCTGGCGGCCACGCCCGCGGCGATAGCACACACGAGAGGGCACTTGTCGGCATCGTGTCCCCCTGCCTGGAGGAACGCCTCGCGGTCGGCATCATTCGCAAGGTCGTACGCCCGCCCGAAGACCCGTATGTGTATGTCTCTGCACAGGGTCGTTGTCAGGCTGTCCTTGAAACCGAACCGGTGCTGCAACTGCGTCTTGAAATCATCAACAATCGACTGGGCCTCCGTCATGGCTCTGCCGTATGCGGCGGTATCATTCATTTCGTCTCTACCGCACACCAGGCCGATGCCCATCAGGGCGCCTAGCAGAGCACCGCAGGTTTCTCCCCGCCTTGCTACACCGCCGGACAGAACGGTCGCAGACCGGAACGACTCCGCGTCTCCAATGGTGAACTGGCGTTGCAGAGCGTCCAACACGGCCTGGGCGCAGCCGCTGTACTTATCGTTCTCCTGTGCTGCTCTCTCCACGGTTCCGACGATTTCGTCAACTGACACGGTCGCCTCCTTTGTGATTGGCCGATACCCGACTCCCCGGCTCAACCGAGCCGGGCGGCATGTCCGCAAGCCCCGACAGGCGAGCGCAGTGGAGGACTGGGCTCAGAGGGCTAGAGCGCAGGCATCTTCAGGTGCCACTCAGTCGCCTGCTCATACGCGTATGCCGCCCGCAGCAGAGTGTCCTCGCGAAACCGGTTCGACATGAGCTGCATTCCCACGGGCAGCCCTGACACATAGCCTGCCGGTACGGAGGTGCCCGGTATGCCGGCGATATTGACCGGCAGTGTGAACACATCGCTCAAGTACATCTGCATCGGGTCATCGAGTTTCGACCCCAGTGGAAATGCCACAGTCGGTGACGTGGGAGTGGCCAGGACATCGTACTTCTCGAATGCCTCGTCGAGTTCTCGGCGAATGAGATAGCGCACCTTCTGAGCCTTGAGGTAGTAGGCATCATAGTAGCCGGCGGAGAGAGCGTATGTTCCCAGCATGATTCGCAGTTTGACCTCGTCTCCGAAACCCTGGCCCCGGGTGCGAACGAGGGCTTCCTCAGCCGTGCTTCCACCGACAGAGAGGCCGTACTTCACGCCGTCAAACCTTGCAAGGTTCGCGGATGCCTCCGAGGGAGCAATGATGTAGTAGGCGGCAAGGGCATACTTGGTTGATGGCAAAGAGACATTCCTGTCAACGTGGGCGCCGAGGCCCTCAAGCACCCCGATCGCCTCTTCGATGCAGGCACGTACCTCGGGCTGCATCCCTTCGATGAAGTACTCGCGGGGCACGCCGACTCTCAGCCCTCGGATGTCATTTGAAAGGCACGACGTGAAGTCGGGAACCCCAACGGGCGCCGAGGTTGAATCCAACTCACACGGGCCCGCAATCGCGTTCATTACGAGTGCGCAGTCCTCAACGTCTCTGGCAAATGGGCCTATCTGGTCGAGGGAACTCGCGAACGCGACAAGCCCGAAGCGGCTCACGCGGCCGTAGGTCGGCTTCAACCCCACCACTCCACAGAAGCTCGCGGGTTGCCTGATACTGCCCCCGGTATCCGACCCGAGCGTGAATAAGGCCTCACCGCACGCGACGGCGGCTGCAGAACCGCCGCTGCTGCCACCCGGAACGCAATCCAGGTCCCAAGGGTTATGCGTGGGGAAGAACGCCGAATGCTCGGTCGAGGACCCCATGGCGAACTCGTCCATGTTGGACTTGCCAAGCAAGACCGCCTGCTGCGACAGCAGTCTCTTGATCACAGTGGCGTTGTACGGCGGCACGAAGGATTCGAGTATCCGGGAGCCACAGGTCGTCTTGACCCCTTCCGTGCACAGCACGTCCTTCGCGATAAAGGGAATGCCGGTCAAGGCGGTGCCGTCACCCCGGGAAAGCACACGGTCCGCTTCATCGGCCTGAGAAAGAGCGCGGTCTGCGCAAACGGTAATCAAGGCCCGCACAGCAGGCTCAACGCTCTCGATGCGTTGAAGGCACGACTCCGTCAAGTCACGAGACGATAGTTCCCGTGAACGGAGAAGTCTCCGGGCCTCGTGAACGGACAGTGCGTAGTGCTTATTTGAAGTGTCCATGACCTAGGACCGCTAACGACACGCGGTCATGCCGGCAAATCTCAAGGCTATTCGAGGATTGACGCCACGCGAAAACACGAATCCTGGCTATCAGGAGCGTTGGCGAGCACAGAGTCGGGAGGCAATGAGGGCCTTGACATGTCGTCACGCATGACGTTCTGTAGCAGGCTCGCGTGTGGCGCCGCCGGCACGCTTGCTGTGTCAAGTGCCTGAAGGACGCGGAAATGGTCGAGAATCGCGGAGAGTTCGACGCGGAAGCGCTCGATCTCGTCTTCGCTCACGCCAAGCCGTGCCAGCCAGGCAATGTGCTGCACTTCTTCGGTAGAAAGAGCCATTTGATGACCGGAACCGGGCAATTGTAACACCACCCCGGGGCACTCGCAATTGTTGCGAATACGGCGGCACTGCACGTATAATCACGGGCAGTTCGTCCTTACCAGTCTAGAGCGACGGGAGGAGTATTGCCGTGGAGTTCTACGCACCGGATAAGATACGCAATGTGGCCCTGCTCGGACACTACGGGTCGGGGAAGACCTCTCTCGCAGAACTGATGGCGTTTCGCGCCGGTGCTATCAAGCGCCTTGGCAGCGTCAATGACGGTACCAGTGTGTCTGACTATGACCAGAGCGAAATCGACCGCCATATGGGCATAAGTCTCACACTCCTTCCTCTGGAGCGGAACGGGTATAAAATCAACCTCCTCGACACGCCCGGCTACGCTGATTTCGCAGGCGAAGTCAAGGCAGGGCTCCGTGTCGCAGACGCATGCGTCGTTGTTGTGTGTGCCGCCAGTTCCGTTGAGGTTGGCACCGAACAGGTGTGGGCATACTCGCGAGAGCTCGAACTCCCTGCGGTTGTCGTCGTCAGCAAAATGGACCGCGAAAACGCAGACTTCCAGAAGACCCTGGCAGACGTACAATCAAAGCTATCCAGCCGCTGTGTGGCAATCCAGATGCCGATTGGCTCTCAGGCCGACTTCAAGGGAGTGATAGACCTGCTCACCATGCGTGCGCACATCGACGAGATCGAGCAGGACGTGCCCGCCGAGTACGCCGAGGAGGCGCGGAATCTGAGGGAGAAGCTCGTGGAGTCTGTGGTCGAGGTGGACGACCAGCTCCTATCGAAATACCTCGACGGCGCCGAGATTTCGGTCGAGGAGATTGCCGGTGCGGTGGGACAGGCAACACGTCAAGGTATTGCGATTCCAGTCTTCGTGAGCTCTGCGACGAAGGCCATCGGGGCGGAGGCCATTCTGGATTCCATGTGCTCAGTATTGCCGTCTCCCGTGGAGCGGCAGGCGGCTACTTCGGGGATTGTCCCCTCGCCGGCAGACCCCATGCAGGCCCTTGTGTTCAAGACCACGGCTGATCCCTTCACCGGAAAGATAAGCTACTTCCGAGTCTATGCGGGAGAGATTGCCAGCAACTCACAGGTGTGGAACGTGAGTAAGAGCGCCGCAGAGCGCGTTGGCCAGCTCTTCATACCCTTCGGAAAGCATCAGACTACCACCGCCAAGGTATCGGCGGGAGACATTGCCGCAGTCGCGAAACTGGGAGTGACCTCAACCGGCGACACCCTCGGCACCCGCGATTTGCAGTCGCCTCTGGCCGGCATCGCATTCCCGAAGGCTAGATACGGCATGGCGGTACGGCCGGACTCGAAGGGCGATCTCGACAAGATGAGCACAGTCCTGCCACGTATGGTTGAAGAGGACCCGTCCCTCGTTCTGAGGCGTGATGCTGAGACGGCAGAGACCGTCATGTCCGGCATCGGGGATACCCATCTCGAGGTCGTCAGAGAAAGGATGAGCAGGAAGTTCGGCGTCAAGGTGCTGCTTGACACTCCTTCTGTCCCGTACAGAGAGACCATTACCGTTCCTGCCAAGTCCGAGCACAAGCATAAGAAGCAGACGGGAGGCCATGGACAATATGGCCATGTCCTCCTCCGGCTTGAGCCACTTCCAAAGGGTAGTGGTTTCCAGTTCGAGGTGAAGGTCGTCGGTGGCGCCATCCCATCCAACTACCTTCCGTCCGTAGAGAAGGGAGTCAACGAGGGCGTTCACGAGGGAGTAATGGCGGGATACCCGGTGGTGGACGTCAAGGTCACCCTGTATGACGGTAGTTTCCACGCGGTGGACTCGTCCGACATCGCCTTCAAGATTGCTGCTTCCCAGGCCCTCAAGAAGGGCCTGCAGCAGGGACAGCCGGCGCTTCTAGAACCGATTATGGACCTCACCATCAGAGTCCCTGAGTCCATGACCGGTGATGTGATAGGGGACCTCAACACCAAGAGAGGCCGCGTGCAGGGCATGAATCCGGAGGCAGGCTACAACGTCATCACGGCGCAGGCGCCCTATGCCGAGGTGCTGCACTATTCAATCGACCTTCGCTCGATGCTGCAGGGCAGGGGAGACTTCGACATGGAGTTCAGTCACTACGAAGAGGTGCCCGCACACATCAGCCAGCGCATCGTTGCCCAGCGTGCTGAAAAGGCCGAGTAGCGTCCGGCTCGGACCAGGATAGGAAAGAGAACTGCGCGGCGATGAGCCGCGCAGTCTTTGTTTCACAGACCGTCGAACGGTGTCACTAGTCCGTCAGCAGTTCCCGGAGCTTCTCGGTGAAGGCAGGCAACACCTCTTCAAACTTGCCGACGACGCCGTAGTTGGCTTCCACGAAGATGTTGGCCTCGGCATCCTTGTTGATGGCAACAATCGTCTTGGAACCTGAACAGCCGGCCATGTGCTGGCTGGCGCCTGAGATAGCTACTGCTACGTAGAGGTCCGGCGCCACTATCTTGCCTGTCAGTCCAATGTGCATTGCCTCGGGTGCCCATCCGTTGTCACAGGGAGGGCGCGACGCACCGACTGCCCCGCCGAGGACATCCGCGAGTTCTTTCAGAATGGTGCTGAATGGTTCGGCCCCGCCTGAGCCCCGGCCTCCACTCACAACGACCGAAGCATCCTCCAGCTTGACGCCTGCGACCTCCTCCTGAACGCGCTCCAGGACCTTCACCGGTTCAGTGGCTGGCTCTGGAGCCAGTTGAATGGTTTCGGTCGGGTGCGAAGGGTCAGGCTCGCCAGCGCTCATCGCCTTCGGGCGGACTGTCGCAATCTGGGGCGCTGCCCGGGATACGAAGTCGGCGAGAGCATTCCCACCATATACGGGTTTTGTCATTACGACCGTCTTGTTCTCAGGGTCCACTCGCAGGTCGATGCAGTCCGTCGCTGCAGCCACCCCAAGGCGAAATGCCAGGCGAGGACCAAGCTCTCTGCCAAGCGCGGTATTGCCGATCAATACGACCGCAGGGGCTGCCTCAGCAACGGCCTGGGCCGCCAGGGCCACATGAGCAGCGACGCTGCCGGCGGCATCCTTCGCGAGTTGCGCCGTGTATACGGTGTCGGCGCCTCGCGTGCCCGCCTCTACGATGCTGTCGCCGGGCGCGTCGCTCGCAACAATGCATGCAAGGCTCTGTCCAAGCTCATCGGCCAGTTTCCGACCACAACCGAGGAGCTCACACGTTGTGTTGGAGAGCTTGCCACCAGCGACCTCTCCGTAGACAAGTACTCCCTTGTACTCTTTCATCATGTCCTCCTGTGTCTCTCCGCCCTAGATGACCTTCGCTTCGCGAAGCCTGATTGCGAGATTGACGCCGGCTTCGGCAGCGTTCTCGCCTTCCAGGATTTCACAGTGGGCTTCCTTGACTGGCTGGAAGAGGCGGTTCAGTTGGAGCCGTCTCCCCGCTGCCCCAACATCAGTAGTTTCAAGCCCAAGGTCGGCGGGGGTCCAGATAACGGGCTGCTTCCTGGCTGCTGCCATGATGCCCTTCAGAATCGCGTATCGCAGGTTGCCAAGCTCGCTTGTCACAGTCACCACGGCAGGCGTCTCCACCTCAACAACCTGGTAACCGTCGGGAATCACCTGCTCAATGCGGAGCTTACCCTCGACATCCTCGACTTTGCGCGCGAGCGTCACCACGGGAAGACCGAGCAGCTCTGCAAGCCCCAACCCGACCTGCCCTGAGTCCCAATCAGAGGACTGGCGGCCGCAGAAGATTACGTCGAAACCATCGAGCTTCTGCACCGCCTTGGACAACGCGTACGCGGTCGACCAGCTGTCGCTGTCCTCAAATGCCTCGTCCTCCAACAAGACGAGCTCGTCCGCCCCAACGGCGAGAGACTTCTTAATGACATCTCTAACCATCTTGTTGCCCAGGCTCAGGACAGTGATCTTCCCACCTACCTTGTCCCTGATTCTGAGCGCCGCTTCCAGTGCGAATTCATCATACTGGCCGATAACCGGCTTGATGTCCGGGGGCAGAGTCATCCGCATGGTTTTTGCGTCCACCTTGAAGGAACGGGGGGGGGCCTCTGGATCAAGCACCTGCTTGCAACAGACGACCATTCTCAAATCCGACATCGGAGCAACCTCCTTTATTACGTGCTGGTCCCGCCTGCCAACTCGGGGTGGTGTAATTCTACTATCTGTACGGCGTACGCCAGCCGGGACATGCATCGTTCTCGCCCCAGGACTTCCATCGTCTCGAACAAAGGTGGCGCTGCGGTTCGCCCTGTCAGGGCAACCCTAAGCGTCCCGAATAGTTGCTTGGTGGATACGGCCAGGTCGTCGCTCAGAGGCCTTATCACCTCTTCAAGTGAGGAGGCGTTCCAGTCCTGCTCCATCGGGACTGCAAGCGACACCCGGGTCAGAACTTCTCGCGTTTGTGCGGCCTCCATTCCCTTCACGAGCGGGTCTTCAACCGGATATGAAAGCTCGTTCTGGAAGAAGAACTCGCACAGGTCTCCGAGCTCGTCCAGCGTCTTTGCCCGTTCCTGCACGAGTCGCGCCACATTGGCGACGTACTCGATGTTCAGGGGCCGCCCGACGGTGGCCGGCAGATCACGCTCGAGATAGGGCAGCGCTCGCCGGGCAAATTCCCCCGGGGACAGAGCGCGCATGTACACGCCGTTCATCCAGTCCAGCTTCGGCTTGTTGAACACGGCGCCGGTCTTGCCGATGCGCTCAAGGGAGAAGTTGGCAACCAGCTCTTCACGCGACATTAGGTCTGTCTTGTCGTCGAGCGACCAGCCAAGAAGCGCCAGGAAGTTGACCATTGCCTCCGGTAGATAGCCCCGGTCACGGTATTCGCTGATGGTTGTGGCGCCGTGTCGCTTGGATAACTTCGCCTTGTCAGGCCCGAGAATCATGGGCAAGTGGGCGAATTGTGGAGGCTTCCAGCCGAAGGAATCATAGAGCATCACGTGCAGCGGCGTGCTGGAGATCCACTCATCCGCTCGCATGACATGAGTGATGCCCATGTCATGGTCATCCACCACGTTGGCCAGGTGATAGGTCGGATAGCCATCCGACTTCATGAGTACGTAGTCATTGAGGTTCATGTTGCTGAAGACAACCTCGCCTCTTATGAGGTCGGTGAAACCTGTCTCTCCGGACAGCGGGGTCTTGAACCGGACGACGGCAGTCTCGCCTGCAGCCAGCCTTCGGTTGACCTCAGCCTCAGTCAAGTCCCGACAGTGACCGTCGTAGCGAGGGGGGAGGTGGTTGCGTGCTTGCTCCTCCCGTACGGCCTGCAAACGCTCTGGTGAGCAGAAACAATAGTAGGCCTTGCCACTACGGACCAGAGTCGCCGCCCCGTCGCGATACAGTTGCAGTCTTTCCGACTGGAAGACGGGGCCTTCATCCCAGTCGAGGCCCAACCAGCTCAGTCCATCCACAATGCTCTCCACGGCGCCGTCGACACGCCGGGCCGTGTCGGTGTCCTCGATGCGCAGCACGAAAGTGCCGCCGTGCCGACGTGCGAAGAGCCAGTTGAAGAGAGCCGTGCGGATGTTGCCTACGTGTGGAAAGCCGGTGGGGCTCGGCGCAAACCGGACTCTTACCTGAGAGCGTGTATCAGTCACCATTATGCAAGGCACCGAATGAGAAGAAAAGACAGCACGAAAACGGCCGGTTCACCGGACTGAGAACGGCTCACTTCGACAGGACTTTTTGCAGACCCTTGAGTCGTCCCAGATGCTTCTTGAGCTTCTGAGCGAGTTGCTCGGTCTGACGAAGGGCCGTCTCGGTGTCTTCCATCTCCGCTTGGATCGAGAACAGCAATCTGCTCTGCCGTTGTGCAAGGTCGGCCTCGTATGCAGAAAGGTCGTCGAAGCCACTCTCACCAAGAAGCTCAGAGAGCAGTTTGCCCTCCCTTTTATGCTGCTCCCCGGAAAGCCGCTCAACCGAATCCGCGTACTGTCTGTTTTCCATGGAAACGCTCACGGACTATAGCATTTCGAATGTCCTCGGGCAAGGTTCATGACTGTGTCAGGCTTCTTGCCGCAGCCAGCGCGATAGTGAGGTCCGGCGGCAGTGGCGACACGAACTCCCGTTCAGTCGCGGAACCCGGCAGGCGGAAGGCCAGGCGGTGCGCATGGAGGAACTGCCGTTTCAACACACCGCTGAGAGCTTGCCTGCTGGCTCTCCCGCCGTACGTGCGGTCTCCAGCGACGGGGTGGCCGATAGACTCGAAGTGGACCCGTATCTGGTGTGTGCGCCCCGTCGCGGGCATCGCGGAAACCAGCGCGAAGCCACCAACGTATTCACGTACCGTGTAGTCGGTTCTTGCTGGCTTGCCGGTCGCGACAACCGCCATCCTCTTACGTCGCACAGGGTGCCGCCTGATGGGTGCGTCGATGGTCCCGCATGGCGGCGGACTGCCTACGACAAGGGCAAGATATTCCTTGTGGACTGCCCCTTCTTTGAATTGCCTGACCAACGACTCACGCGCTGTCTCAATCTTGGCCACCACGATAAGTCCCGATGTGTCCTTGTCCAGTCTGTGCACGATTCCGGGACGAAAGAGCTCTCCACAGGCGAGCGTCGGACAATGGCCGAGTATTGCGTTCACCAGCGTATGCTGGGAGTGACCGGGGGCCGGATGAACCACTACCCCCGCAGGCTTGTCCACAACCAGGACGCTCTCATCCTCATAGAGGATATTGAGCTGGCTTGTCTCGGCTTTGGGAGCGGTCTCGTCAGCCGGAAGGCGAACCTGAACGGTGTCTCCGATACGAACGCCCTGGCTTGCCTTGCATGTTTCGCCGTGGGCGACGACCCGTCCCTCGCGTATCAGACGGTGTGCCTGTGCGCGTGAGAGCCCTTCGACGTTCTCGCTGAGAAACTGGTCGAGCCTCTTCCATGCCGTGTCGGCGCGAAGCTCAACGAGGCGGGAATCGCACTCAGTCGCCTGGAAGGTCACCAACAACGAACGTACCCCGCTTGATGAGGATTGCGAGAAGGACAATGGTTCCCACGACAATGCACGAGTCGGCGAAGTTGAAGAAGGGCCAGTGAAAACCGGGAAAGAGCTCGATATCGACGAAATCCGTGACGTAGGAGAGAAACGCCCTGTCGATTAGATTCCCGATGGCGCCACCCGCGATGAGGGCGATGCATCCCGCTTCGATACGCGAAGGCAGGTAGCCATACCGCAACCGGGCATGGCGCAGGGCAATGGGAATCAGAACGAGAAAGATAATCGAGGCCACAGCCGGAACGAGGATATGGCCCTGCCCGATGCCGAAGACCGAACCGGTGTTCCCAACCAGGGTCAGGCTCAATGGACCCAGCACCGGCATGGACTCACCAACATCAAGCGTGGCTCTGACCCACACCTTGCTCAGCTGGTCGATCAGGATGACAGCTACGATGATGACCGCGGGGATAGCTGCACGACTACGGCGCACCGGAGGGGTCCCTCAGTTGTTGCTCCTTGCACGTCATGCACAGGCTTGCCTGGGGCCGAGCCTCCAATCGGTCATGTTCGATATCCTTGCCGCACTTCTCACACCGGCCATACGTACCCGCCTCGAACTTCTCGAGGGCGTGGTCTATCTCGGCCAGAGTGGAGCGAAGACTCTTGTCGAGCACTATTCGTTTCTCAAACTCAAACGTCTCGGATGCCTCTTCCTCTCTCTTGCCGAAAGGGCTGCCCTCACGGGTTTCACCCGCTTCATCGCCATCAGCCCGGAGCAACTCCATCCGTTCCAGGACTTGTGCCCTGTCATGCTCCAGCTTCGCACGCAGATGCTTAAGCCTTACCATAGCCGTCAGTCCTCACCTTCTCGCCGATTTGAGTCTATTGTACTGCCGAAGTGAATATGTGCCAACGACTTCCGTGCAACGCCCGGCCGAGTCCTTCGCGGACGTATTGTGGAAATCAGCTACAGGCCCTTGCTTGCTGTTGTCGCCTGGCTACGCCGAACGGGCGAATACCTCTCGCATTGCTGGGTCAAGCTCGTCACCGAGCTGCTCGATGGCCTCACATCTGACACGGTTCAGCCCTTTCTGGTTCTCTTCAAACTCTGCACTTGTGAACAGTTTCTCGGGATGGAAGTAGATATCGTCCACGTTCCGCACTGACCTGGGCACCTGAAACCCCGTTGGCGATTCCTCCCAGTCCTCTAGACCTCCCCGTAGGAGGGAGTCGAGGATGGCCATCGTATGCTCCAGCTTGATGTCCCGGTAGCGGCTGTCGCCTGCCTCATCCAGGTCACTCGAATCGGCCCTGAATACGCCGATATTGCCGGTGTTGAGCAGGTAGTAGTTCATGTCAGGAAGACCCTTCAGTATCTCGTAGAAACGATTGGCGTGAGCCGCCCTGTCGCCGGCAATGAACGGGTCGTAGAAGAACTCCCTCTTGATCTTCCCTGCGAGGGCCGGATTGCCGGCCGACGATTCCATCGCCTGGCCAAGCACCATCAAGGCGGCGGCTTGCTCCCTGGTCAGACGCGAAATTGCCGGTATGAGAGGTCCGCGCGTAATCAATACGAAGTTGTCCACGCGGTCGACGTCTATGAAGGAACTTGCATGCATGAAGTCCTCACGGCGAACCACTGCGCGACCGTTGGAGGTTCGCTGCAAGTCATAGAAATCGAACTCACCGTTCTCGTCCACGCAGACGTTCTCGCACGTGGTTGACGGCTTCAGAAGGCCGTAGTAGATCTCCGTCTGGGTTCCGGGGTTCACACCTTCGGTCTTCACAAACACGCCGCCACCCTCGAATCCACGGAAACACCCATCGGGCATCAGCGTGCCGCCATCGTCCTGTACCAGCCACGACTTCTCGCTCCCCTTGCGAGCAAGAATCCTGGACGTGGTCGTCGTCTTTCCGTTTGCGCTCAGTGCCACGAGCAGCGTTCTCACGGTGCGGTAGTCACCGTGTGCCGACTGGAGCCGGTCCTCGCGGCACCCGGCGTGAAGGAAAATGCCTGTTCCGTAAGTCTTGGCGGTCCAGTCCGCCGCGGCGAACACGCCTTTCTTGTACTCGCCAATGTAGTTGCTATTGCGCACCACCTTCACCACTCGTCCGTCATCCAGCATTGCCAGCCGGATCGTGATGTCCTTCTGAGAAAGCTGTGCGCCCCTGTTGGGTTCGAATTTCTCGTCACCGTACATGAGAATCTCGTATGTCGGCTCTGTTACCTCTCCCAGAGGCGGCAGGAACAGATTCCGCCCTCCGTATGCTACATGCGCGAAGCTCTCGGGCAGCGTCAAACGTACCGTGGTGCCGCTATTCTTGTTGCCAACCACACGGTCGACCGACACGAGTCGCATGGTCGACATGACATCTTCGCACTGCAACAGCAGGCGGACCTCCTCTTCTCCGAACTGGCTATCCACGCTGTTCTTGGTGAAGCTTGCCGCCCGTGAAGTGGGCTCGCTTTCGGCCACGTAGTTGCCGTAGGCGGTCACTCGTGCGCCTGGCTGGCGCTCCAGCATCCCCCTGAGGGTCACCTCGTCAGGGTTCTCCGTGAGCCGACCTTCTGCTCTGGCTCGCTCGCGTATCCTCGCAGCCGTGCGCGCAAATTCATGCAGATCCATTGTCATCTACTATTACTATACCTCTCTGAAGTCTCCTTCGACGGTCCCATCATCAGCACCCGGTTCCTCTGCTGCAGGGCCCTCGGTGGCGCCGGGTTGCCCGGGCTGGCCGGGCTGTCCGTAGACAGCAGCGCCCGCCTTCTGCACGGCGTCAGATAGCTCCTGCATGGCACTCTTGATTGCCGTCACATCCTTGCCCTCAATGGCGGAGCGCACGGCGGCTGTCTTGCTCTCAATATCCTGCTTGACGTCCTCAGGAAGCTTGTCCCCATGCTCGCGCAGTGTCTTCTCAGCCGTGTAGGCCAGACTGTCGGCTGCGTTGCGCGTCTCAGCCGCCTCTTTTCTCTGCACATCGTCGGACGCGTATTCCTCGGCGTCATGCCTCATCTTGTCCACCTCGTCTTTGTTGAGGCCACTTGAGGCAGTAATCGTAATCTTCTGTTCCTTTCCCGTCCCCTTGTCACGAGCGCTCACGTTCAAGATGCCGTTCGCGTCTATCTCAAACGCGACTTCCACCTGGGGCACGCCTCTTGGGGCAGGCAGTATGCCATCCAGCATGAATCGGCCAAGTGTCCTGTTGTCCCCGGCCATCGGCCGCTCCCCCTGGATTACGTGAATTTCCACGCTCGGCTGGCTGTCGGTCGCTGTGCTGAAAATCTGGCTCTTCTCGGTCGGAATAGTCGTGTTTCGGGGTATCAGCGATGTCGCGACACCGCCGAGCGTCTCGATTCCCAGTGTCAGGGGAGTCACGTCAAGTAGCAAAACCTCACCCACTTCCCCCTTGAGTACACCGGCTTGAATCGCGGCGCCCAACCCAACGGCCTCATCGGGATTCACTCCTTTGACGGCCTCCCGGCCAAAATACTGGCGAATCACCTCCTGGACCTTGGGCATCCTTGTCTGGCCTCCGACAAGAACGACTTCGTCCACCTGCGAAGGCGAAATCCCGGCATCACTCATTGCCTGACGCACAGGTTCCAGTGTGCGCTCGATAAGGTCGCCTGTGAGTTGCTCCAGCTTCGCTCTCGATAGGGTGGTGTTCAAGTGCTTCGGTCCGCTGGCATCCGCGGTAATGAACGGGAGATTGATGTCAGTCTGCGTGACTGTTGACAGCTCCTTCTTGCCTTTCTCGGCAGCATCTTTGATGCGCTGGAGAGCCATCCGGTCCTGCCTTAGGTCAATCCCCGACTCCTTGCGAAACTCGTCACAGACCCAGTCCATTACTCGCTGATCGATGTCATCGCCCCCGAGGTGAGTGTCTCCATTCGTGGCCTTGACCTGAAAGGTCCCGTCGCCGATGTCCAGAATGGAGATATCGAAGGTTCCACCGCCCAGGTCGTAGACCGCGATGGTCTTGTCCCCCTTCTTGTCCATGCCGTAGGCGAGCGACGACGCAGTGGGCTCATTGATGATTCGAAGCACGTTCAATCCGGCGATAGTCCCGGCATCCTTGGTCGCTTGCCGTTGACTATCATTGAAGTAGGCGGGCACAGTGATGACGGCATCCGTCACCTTCTCTCCCAGGTAGGCTTCGGCATCGGCCCTCAGCTTCTGGAGTATCATCGCGGAAAGCTCCTGTGGACTGTACTCCTTGCCTCCCATGACAATGCGGCAGTCGCCGTTCGGCGCCTCCGTTATCTTGTACGGCAAGCGCTTGAGGTCAAACTGGACCGCAGGGTCCTGCAACTTCCGCCCTATCAGGCGCTTGATGCTGAATATCGTGTTCTCTGGATTCACGATTGACTGACGCTTGGCGATTTCACCCACAAGTCTCTCGCCGTTCTTGCTTATGGCCACAACGGACGGCACAAGATTGCCGCCTTCGGCACTCGGGATGATCTTGGGCTCTCCACCCTCCATCACTGCCACCACGCTCAACGTTGTGCCAAGGTCGATTCCGATTGCTTTCCCCATGTCGTTCCTCCTTACTGATGCTCCTCTGAATCACCGTATTCGCCTGTGCCAACTACAACCATACTGGGACGCAGTAGCCGGCCCTTCAGTGTGTAGCCCTTCTGCAGTTCCTCCAACACCATGCCATCGTCACCGGAGCGCCTCATGACGGCCTCGTGATATCGTGGGTCAAAGGGTTTCCCCAACGCATCAATGGCGTTCAATCCTTCACTCTCGAGCGCCGTCTTCAGTTTCTGGAAGCTGAGCCGAACACCATCGACCCACTCCTTCTTGCGCATCTCGGTTGACGGTCGCGCAAACGCCCGATCCAGGTCATCCACTGCCCCCAGCAGCTTCGTGAGCATGGCGCCGCTCGCCATGCTCAGTGCCTCACTTCGGTCCTGTTGGACACGCTTGCGGTAGTTCTCCAGGTCTGCCTGTGCACGCTGCCAATTGCTGAGGTAGAACTGCGCCTTGTCCCGCTCGTCTTTCAGTTCCTCTGGCAATACCCCTTGGTACTGCTCGCCGCCTGCTGTCTCCTCTTCGCCGCGATCGGTGTCGCCGTATTCACCTGGAAGCACCTCACACTCCTTCCCGATAGGACGTTTCGCAAAGAGACTCGCTCAACAGCGAGGCAAGGTAGTTCACGGAGGAGATGGTACGTTGATAGTCCATTCGCTTGGGACCCACCACCCCGACTACTCCCTTCGACTTGCCACTCGAACCGTAGCTCCCAACCACGAGGCTGAGGTCCTGCAGCGCCTCTTCGCGATTCTCCCGGCCGATTATGACCCGTATGCCATTGACGTTAATGTCCGGTCCCAGCGCTGATTCCATCCAATCGTCGCGCTCAACCAGTCTGAGCAGTGTGAAGGCACGAGTGTTCTTGGCGAACTCCGGCTGGCTCAACATCAGGTGCAGGCCCTCAAGGTACATGTGCCCCAGCTCCGGCCTGTCCTCCTCGCGCATCATGTCCGCAATCTGGGCGACGAGGTCACGCTCCGCCGCCACTCCGTCGACTTCGGCCTCGACTTCGGCCTCAACTTCGTCCCTCGACATGCCTTCCAGCCGCGCCGTCATCCGGTTGGCCATCTGCGTCAAGTTGTCCTGAGACACGGGCGCGGGCCAGGTCACTGTCCTTTGCCGAACCACAGTAGGCTCATACAGCACCACAATCAGCAGACTCAGCGCCTCATGGAGAGACACAAGATGCAGGTTCTTCAGGCGGGCCCGGGACGCCTTTGGCTGTGTCACAACTGCAGCATTGTGAACGAAGTGAGCAAGAAGAGTGGCTATCAGCCTCAATCGCTTGTCAAGCTGTTCTCCGGTGTCATGGCATACGTCAGCTATCAGAAGCTGGTCCGTCAGCGGGAGCTTCGCATCAGGGTCAATCGATTCCACATAGTAGCGATAGCCCCTGTCGGTGGGCACAGCCCCGGCCGACGGATGGGGCCTCGTGACGTAACCGTCCTCTTCGAGGCAGGTCACATCATTACGTATTGTCGCAGGGCTGACGCGAATGTCGGTGAGGGCTATTGCCTTCGACGCGACCGCGTTGCCGGCAGCGATATACTCGCTCACGATAGTACGGAGTATCGATTCCCTTCTTGCTGTGAGCCCCATTAGCACTCTATCCCGTCGGCTGCTAACCGAGTGAAATTTAGCACGGCCTACTCGTACTGTCAAAGCAGGAATAGCTATGAGGCGGCCAAGTTGACCGGTGACAAGAACACATAGTATATTACGGCGGTATGGATTCCTACTCCTCACTCGAATCCCTTGCCGCCGTTGACCCTGAACTCGCCGAGCTCATCAAGAACGAGCACCAACGCCAGGCGTCCACGATTGACCTCATCGCGTCTGAGAACCACGTCAGTCGCGCGGTTCGCGCCGCGCAGTCGAGCCTCCTGACGGACAAGTACGCAGAGGGCTATCCCGGCCGACGTTACTACAGCGGGTGCTCGGTGGTGGATGATGTCGAGCGAGTGGCCGTCGCGCGGGCCAAAGCGCTGTTTGGGGCTGAGCACGCCAACGTCCAACCGCATGCGGGGAGCCAGGCGAACTTCGCCGCGTACCAGGCTCTGCTTGTCCCGGGAGCAACCATCCTGGGAATGGACCGCAGCCACGGTGGTCATCTTACCCACGGCGCGGAGGTCAACTTCTCAGGCAGGCTATTCCGGGCGGTCACATATGGCGTTGACAGGGAGACCGAACGCATAGACTACGAGGCGGTGCAGGCGCTTTCCCGGGAGCACCACCCGGCCCTCATCGTTGCCGGCGCCAGTTCGTACCCCCGTATCATTGACTTCGCGGCTTTTTCCCGCATAGCCAAAGAAGTCGGCGCTCTACTCATGGTCGACATCGCTCACATAGCCGGACTGATAGCAGGAGGAACTCACCCGTCGCCTGTGCCATACGCCGATGTTGTGACCGGCACAACACAGAAGACACTGCGTGGACCTCGAGGCGGATTCATCCTTTGCACCTCCGCTCTTGGGAGTAGTATTGACTCGGCTGTCTTCCCCGGCAGCCAGGGCGGCCCCCTGATGCACGTGATTGCCGCCAAGGCTGTGTGTTTTCAACAGGCGCTGCAGCCTGCTTTCCGCCGATACTCGGAAGCCATCGTCGCCAATGCCCGCGTCATGGCGGAAGAACTCGCCGGTGCCGGGCTTCGCGTCGTGAGTGGGGGGACCGACAATCACCTTGTGCTGGTTGACCTGGGTCGACTGGACATAACGGGAAAGCAAGCCGAGACGGCGCTCGAGCGTGCCGGGATTCTCACGAACCGGAACAGCGTCCCGTATGACACGCGCCCACCGCTTGTGGCAGGCGGGTTGCGCTTCGGCACTCCTGCCATCACCACGCGCGGCTTCACACCCGACGATGTCAGGGCTCTGACAGGCTTGATCTGCCGGGTGCTGCGGCAACCTGACAGCGACCGGGTGAGGGACGAGGTTCAAGGCGTTGTTGCTGAGATGTGCGAGAGCCATCCTCTCCCGGAGATGTACTGACCCCCGAGACCCGCTCGTGCTATTGCGCGTAGTGCGGTCGTACGCCAGCTACCGGTGCTATAATGCTGACGCCATTCTCTCCCGCACGAGGAGTATGTCAGATGGATGAACTGAAAGTATTCACCGGCAACGCTCACCCTCGTCTCGCGGGAGCGGTCTGTGACTACCTCGGTATTCCCCTAGGCAAGTGCGAGGTATTCGAGTTCTCCAACGAGAACACATTCGTCCGCGTCCTTGAGAATGTCAGACAGCGCGATGTGTTCGTGATTCAGCCGGTCTGTAGCCCCGTCAACAAGAGCCTCGTCGAGTTGCTCATCATGCTCGATGCATTCCGGCGTGCGTCGGCTGGCAGAATCACGGCTGTCGTGCCGTACTACGGCTACGGCCGCACGGACAAGAAGGACCAACCGCGTGTGCCGATTACCGCTCGCCTGGTCGCTGACCTGCTGACAACCGCGGGCGCCAACCGCATGCTCACTGTTGACCTTCACGCCCCCCAGATACAGGGCTTCTTCACCATACCCGTCGACGAGCTGACCGCTGTGTCCATAATCAGCCAGTATTTCCGAGGCAAGCGCCTCGCCGATCTTGTTGTGGTCGCCACGGACATAGGCATATCGAAGCGGGCACGTGACGTCGCGGCAAGTCTCGGGGCGTCACTCGCTATTGTTGAGAAGCGCAGGATTGGCAACGCCGACTCCACCGAGGCACTCAATGTTATCGGTGATGTCAAGGGACGAGTCGCGCTCACGGTCGACGATGAGATTGACACGGCCGGTTCCCTGGTGGGAGTCGTGGATGCCTTGCTGGAACGTGGTGCTACGGAGGTCTACTCCTGCGCGACTCACCCGGTGCTTTCCGGAAAGGCAGTAGAGAGGATAGCCAGCAGCCCGGTGAAGGAAGTCGTCGTTACGGATACTGTTCCTCTCAACGGTGAGAAGAAGCTGGACAATATCACGGTGCTGTCAATCTCCTCGCTTCTTGGCGAGGCCATTCACCGCATTCACACAGGTCTGTCCGTAGGCGCGATGTTTGAGTAGCCTGCCCATCTCGAGGTACACTGATTCTTCGTGGCACGCATCGGCTCACTCATAGGCAAGACATTCGGCGGCCTCTTTGACTCCAACGAGAAACAGCTGAAGAAGCTCGGTTCTATTGTCGACCGGGTCAACTCGCTCGAACCTGATTTCCACTCGCTGAGTGACGACGCTCTTCAGGCAACCAGCGAGAGCCTCCGACAGGAACTCGCCCACGGAGCTTCCCTGGATGACATCTTGCCGCAGGCCTTCGCCGCAGTCCGCGAAACGTCGCTCCGCACAGTTGGACTGCGGCACTTCGACGTTCAGTTGGCCGGCGGAATCACGCTTCACCGGGGGCACATAGCCGAGATGAAGACAGGCGAAGGCAAGACGCTCGCCGCCACGCTCCCTCTCTATCTGAATGCGCTTGAGGCGGAGGGCTGTCACCTCGTCACCGTCAACGACTACCTCGCGAAACGCGACTGCCTCTGGATGGGCCCGGTATATCGCGGACTTGGGCTGTCGGTCGCATGCATCACGGGGCGGCAAGACGACCGCACACAGCGACCGGCGTATCTCTATGACCCCGCGTACGAATCGCCTGACGACCGCTGGTCACAGCTCCGGCCGGTCTCGAGATACGAAGCCTACCAGGCCGATATTACTTATGGAACCAACAACGAATTCGGCTTCGACTATCTGCGGGACAACATGGTCAATGACCTGTCTCAGTGTGTCCAGAGACGTCTTCACTACGCTATCGTCGATGAAGTGGACAACATCCTCATCGACGAGGCGCGAACACCGCTCATCATAAGCGCTGCGTCAGAGGAGGCGGCCAACCGGTACGTCATATTCGACCGCGTGGTATCCAGGCTCGTGAAAGACACCGACTACGAGGTGGACGAGCGCACGCGTTCCGTCAATCTGACAGACGACATCGGCATCCCCAAAGTGGAGAGCATGCTGCAGCAGCAAGGACTGCTCAAGGGACCGAGCCTCTTCGACCATTCCAACTTTGTGCTCACCCACTATCTGCAGAGCGCGCTGCGCGCCCACGCCCTGTTCCGCAGGGACCACGACTACGTGGTCAAGAACGGACAGGTGATAATCGTTGACGAGTTCACGGGACGCCTCATGCCGGGCCGCCGCTACTCGGAGGGTCTGCATCAGGCAATTGAGGCAAGAGAACACGTACAGATCCAACGCGAGAGCGTTACGCACGCCACGATTACATTCCAGAACTACTTCAGGATGTACGCCAAGCTCGCAGGAATGACGGGCACGGCCGCCACCGAGGCTGAGGAATTCAGTAGCATCTACAGCCTCGAAGTCCTGGAAGTCCCGACGAACATGCCGATGATAAGGCAGGACCTGTCCGACAAGATATACCGGGACGAAACCGTCAAGTTCACTGCGGTCGCCAACGAAGTGGCCCAGGCGCACGCAACAGGCCGGCCCGTTCTCGTGGGGACAACGTCCATCGAGACGTCTGAGGTCCTCAGCGACCTGTTCACGCGACGAGGCCTCCGCGCCCAGGTTCTCAACGCCAAGAACCATGAGAGAGAGGCCAGCATCATTGCCGAGGCAGGTCGCCTAGAGGCTATCACCGTGGCAACGAACATGGCCGGCAGAGGAGTGGACATAATCCTGGGAGGCAATCCGGCGAACCGCTCGCCCGAGGAATGGCAGAAAGAGCATGACGCAGTCGTTGAGGCGGGAGGACTCTACGTCCTCGGCACCGAACACCACGAAGCCAGAAGGATTGACAACCAGCTTCGAGGGCGCTCGGGGCGACAGGGCGACCCGGGAGCCACCTGTTTCTTCGTCTCTCTTGACGATGAAATCATGCATCGCTTCGGCGGCGACCGCGTGAAGTCGGTCATGGAGTGGGCGGGCATGGATGACCAGACGCCCATCGAGCACCCCGTCGTCACCAGGGCGATAGCTAACGCCCAGGTGCAGACTGAGGGCTATCACTTCGACACCAGGAAGCATCTTGTCGAATACGATGATGTGCTGAACAAGCATCGGCAAGTCATCTACGATGAGCGACGCAAGGTACTGTCGGGTACCGACCTCCGGGAGAACATCCTGTCCATGCTTGACGAGGAAATCGAGATTGCGGTGGACGCACACCTTGATTCGTCACTGGAAGAGATGGATGGCAATGCCCTCCTGGAGGAGCTCAACGCTTTCTTTCCCGTTTCCCCGGAGTTCGCCAAAGATGCATTCCATCAGCTCCCTTCGGCTCACATGCGTGACATCGTCGTCGACAAGGTCACTCAGTATGCCCACCAGGTGTACGAGGAGCGGGAGAGCGAACTTGGCGCCCAGGCGATGCGCTTCGCCGAGAGGTTCGTGATGCTCAGGGTGATCGATCGCCTTTGGATGGAACACCTCACGGTGATGGAGCACATGAGGGTTGGAATCGGTTTGCGGGCGGCTGGGCAGCAGAAGCCACTCGATGTCTACAAGAAAGAGGGACACGCGCTCTTTGAAGGTCTTCTCGCTGCCATCAAGCATGATGTTGCAGCCGGGATGTTCCGCGTCTCGATCAAGACCCAGCAGCCTTCTCCGGCCGCCAAGCCACCTTCGGAGAAGCGAGGCGTTGCTCCAAGTGGCAAGAGAGTCGGACGCAATGACCCCTGTCCGTGCGGCTCCGGACGCAAATACAAGCACTGCTGCGGAAAGTGAACCCTTAGTCGAAGTGCTGTCCTGTGCGACGCGAGGGACACACATGCCTGCAGCGGGAGTCGAGAGACTACGTGGGGCGGACAACGGTGGCCTCCACAGGCATTTCGCAGGGATTTGTGGCTCATGGCAGTTCCGGGCGACAGCCACTTCAAGGTACGTAGCTCTGGCGAGTCAGTCCGCGCAGCGGCCTGATATCCGGTCGGACTCCATATGCCCCTGCCGCTTCCGGCGTGACCAACCGCCACGGACAGCCAGCGCCCTGCCCCTCCAGCAATTGCCCCCCGTGCGTGGGAGTGTGCACCGGACGCGTGGCCCCCGCAACGCGAACTCGCCGGCGGCCGTTTAGTAATATACTGTGATGTCATGGATGCCCCCGGCGTCGAACTCGTCATCGCCGAACTCCGTCAGAGTGTCGCGGAAGGACATGACTGGTATAGGGCGGTACTCGCCGCGATAGGACAGTGGCCGGTACAGGAGGAGGAGGAGCTTGATGGTGAGAGGTACGTCTACCTGATTGACGGAGAGGCGCTCGACCTCATGCGCCTGTGCGAGCGCCTGTGCGCGACCATCACTGACCTCGTGCCGGAGCAGCAGCTTCTGGAGCTTCTCACTCACGACCGACCGCCGAACGAAGTTGCGCGTGAAGAACTGAAGTCCCTGATTGGGCCCCAGAAGTACCGCGCCTACCTTACATACCTCTACGGGGTACTTGTCGAGGAGATGGTTGCACTGGCTGTCCTTGACGAACTGCGCAAGCGGAGACGCGCATCCGGTCTGACCCGGTACGATGCTGACATCGATGAGGCCTATGTCTACGTGTACGGGAGTGCCAGACAGGAACTGGTTGACGACTTCAGGCGAGAGCGTGGCCTCACCCGCCGGCGAAGCATGACGCTGACCGAACTCAAGGAGTTCACGTACTGGCTCTTCAAGCTGCGCCTGAAGTCCTCCGACAAGTCCCGTGTCGCCAGCGACACGAAACGCGCACTGACAGTGCTTCACCGCCAGATGGCAGCCAGGGGAAAGCTCAGCCTCTAGCCCAACTGACCCAGTTCCGTCCCCAGTCGCGCCAGCTTGTCGTGCAGACTTGCAGCCAACTCACGCTGACGCGCCACTACTTCGACCGGTGCCCGTGATAGAAAGACTTCGTCGGCCAGCCGTTGTTTCACGCCCTCCAGCCTTGCCCTTGCGGACTCGGCTTCTTTCAGGAGCAACTGTCGGATCCTCTCAGCCTCCGCTGCGTTCACTCCTGCGAGCACAATCTCCGCATCGGTCAGGATGATGGCTTCCCGGCTGTCGCCCTCACCCAGCCTGCTCTCGCGGTTCTCAACGCTGACGATACGAGTGCGTGAGAGATTCTCAATGAGAGGCGCCAGCGTCCTCATCTGTTCAAGAATGCTCCCGGCGTAGAGCCGGGCCTCCATCCAGACGGAAGCCTCTGTCTTCCTTTCGGCTCTTGCATTGCGCAGTGCGCGAACCACGTCTATCGCTGCATTGACTGCACGTTCCGAGTCCTCATCAATACTCCGGCCGTCGCATACCGGATACGGCGCCACCATTATCGACCCGGGAACGTCGTGCTCAGAGACCTCGAGTGGCCGGAGTGTCTGCCACAACTCCTCCGTGACAAACGGCATGAATGGATGAAGAAGGCGCAACGACGTCTCCAGGACGTAGACGAGGTACGGGAGTGGAGAGATAGAGTCGGACGCCCTGTCTTTCAGCCGAAGCTTGGCCATCTCGATGTACCAGTCGCAGAACTCCGACCAAAGGAAGTCGTGTATCTGCCGTTCGGCCTCGCCCAACTGGTACTCTTCCATGAGAGTGCTCACAGAGGCCACCAGGTGATTCAGCCGGCTGAGTATCCAGCGGTCTTCCAATCGTACGGGGGAGCAGACTTCCCCTGTCGGTCCCCGCACAGCCGTCACTTCAGCGGAGCTTTGCAGCACGAATCTCGTCGCATTCCACAGCTTGTTGACGAAATTGCGTGAGGCCTCGAGCTTGGCTGCGCCGAACGACAGGTCATTCCCGGGGGAGTTGCCGGTTGTCAGTGCGAAGCGGAGCGCATCCACCCCGTACTTCGCAATCATCTCGTCCGGCCTCATGACGTTGCCCCGCATCTTGCTCATCTTCTGTCCGTGCTCGTCACGTATCAAGCCGTTCAGATAGACCGTGTGGAACGGGATCTTCCCCGTGTCCTCCAGTCCCATCATTATCATCCGTGCAACCCAGAAGAAGAGGATATCGTAGCCCGTCTCCATTACCGATGTGGGATAGAAGTAGCGAAGGTCTTCAGTATCGTCAGGCCAACCAAGTGTGGAGTGAGGCCACAAGCCGGAGCTGAACCACGTGTCAAGGACATCCGGGTCCTGCTCGATGCGCTTGCTGCCGCACTTCTCGCACTCTCCCGGCGTCTCCACGCTAACGGTGACGGCCTTGCAGTCGGCGCAGTACCAGACCGGTATGCGATGTCCCCACCACAGCTGCCGGCTGATACACCAGTCCTTGATGGACTCCATCCAGGAGTAGTAGACCTTCGTGAAATGGTCCGGAATGATACGAATCTCGCCTTCTCGAACCACACGGATCGCCGCTTCCGCAAGTGGCTTCGTGTTGACGAACCACTGCAGGCTTACCCGTGGCTCCACGGACGTGCGACAACGGCTGCAGTGCCCCACCATGTGAGAGTACGGCTCAGTGCGTTCCAGCAGACCTTGCTCCGCGAACTGCTTGACGACGCTGTCCCTGCATTCCATGCTACCCATGGCCTCGCACGTCCCCGCATTCTCGTTCATCGTCCCATCTGCATTCAACACGTTGAGATGAGGAAGATCGTGGCGGTTCGCAACCTCGAGGTCCGTTGGGTCGTGGCTGGGAGTTATCTTAAGCGCCCCCGTGCCGAACGACGGCTCAACCGCCTCGTCCGCGATGACTGGAATCTCTCGTCCGGAGATGGGCAGGATAACCATCCTGCCAACAGCGGCGGCGTAGCGTTCATCGCCTGGACTTACCGCCACTGCTGTGTCGCCATAGCAGGTCTCGGGCCTCGTGGTAGCGATGGTGATATGGCCTTTGCCGTCGGCGAAGGGATAGCTGAAGTAATAAAGGTGTCCGCCCGTGTCGTGATGCTCCACCTCAAGATCAGAGAGGGCAGTCTGGCATCGTGGGCACCAGTTGACCATTCGCTCGCCCCGGTAGACCAGGCCTTTCCTGTAGAGTCTGACGAACGCCGTACGTACGGCACGGCTTGGACCATCGTCCAGCGTAAACGTGTCACGCGTCCAATCACATGAATCTCCCAGCATATGATGCTGTTGTTCGACGGCCTCGCGACTGCGCCGCGCGCGTGCCCACGCGCGCTCGACGAACTTCTCTCGACCGATGCCCTGCCTGGTGAGTCCTTCCCGGGCGAGATCCTGCTCGACAAGCACTTGTATCGCGATTCCGGCATGGTCGCTGCCCGGAACCCATAGACTGGGGTCGCCAAGCATCCGGTGCCAGCGGATCATGATGTCCTCCAGCACCATGGTCAACGCATGACCGACGTGCAGTTCGCCCGTAACGTTGGGCGGAGGCATGGTTATCACGAAAGGTTGCCGGTCGGGGTCGATGCGTGGAGTGAAGTACCCCTGTGACAACCAGAACTGATACCACTTCTCCTCGATCTTGCCCGGTTCGTACGCCTTCGCAAGTCCTTCAGAATCCAAGTGTCAATACCTCGCTTTCCTGGCAGACGCAACGGCATACCTTATCGGATGGCATGCTCGTTGACGCCTGCGTGGCGTCAACTCAGTAGTCGCACGACGCGGTCGAGCAGGCGCTCTGCTACCTCGCGTTTCGAGAGCAGCGGAAGATGGTCTACCCCGCCGTCAGCGTCGAGGATGGTGACACGGTTGTTTTCAGAGCCGAAGCCACTGTCTCTCGAGGTGATGTCATTCGCGGCAATCAGGTCGAGCTTCTTCACCTCCAGCTTGTGACGCGCATTCTTTTCCAGGGCGCTGCTCTCAGCTGCGAA
Organism: uncultured Dehalococcoidales bacterium; assembly: GCA_964594245.1. GTDB lineage: Bacteria > Chloroflexota > Dehalococcoidia > GIF9 > AB-539-J10 > SKVJ01. Next base: position 27,442 of record CAZQML010000157.1, read on the forward strand.
GCCGACGCGGACGAAATCGCCCTGAACTGAGCCGAGAATGTCTACGGTTCGCTCCAGCGACAGGACAAGCGTGTCGTGCCCCTTCTTGATCTTCTCGTCCGAGGTCTGCGCCGGACGGTAGTCAGCGACCGCCGCTGCCATGATGAGAGCCGCGGCACCCTGTACAGCTGCCTTGGTTGCCTCGTACATGTCCTGAGCGGTCAGCACCTGCACGTACTCGACACCGGCAGGGGGGCGGAGCGACGTCGGTGTGCTCACGAGCACGACATCCGCGCCACGGTCGCGGCACGCCTCCGCAAGCGCGTAGCCCATCTTGCCGGAGGATCGGTTGGCTATGTAGCGCACGGGGTCGATGGGTTCCTGGGTGCCACCGGCGCTGACGATGATTCTCCTTCCAGCAAGGTCTCCCTGCCGCCCGAGAACCTTCAGGGTGTGTCCGACGACGTCGTCGACATGCGACATCCTGCCGGAGCCGATCCTTCCTGACGCGAGGACTCCCGACGCAGGCCCAACGACCACAGCGCCTCTCTGCTGGAGAATGGCGACGTTCGCCTGCGTGGCGGCGTTCGCATACATGTCTTCATCCATGGCCGGTGCTACGATGAGCGGTCGCGCACAGGCAAGCACGGTGCAGCAGAGGATATCGTCGGCCAGGCCGTGCGCAATACGGGCGATTGAGTCAGCGCTTGCCGGTGCCACCAACACTGCGTCCACGGCGCTGGCGAGGGAGATGTGTGGCATTGGTCCCACCGCCCCTGCGTCAAACAGTGAGGTCGTCACAGGCCGTCCCAGAAGAGCTTCAAACGTCAGGGGACAGACGAACTTCGTGGCCGCGTCGGTCATGACAACATCCACGGCAATGCCGTGCCGCGACAGCTCACGGGCAATCTCGACCGCCTTGTAGGCCGCGATGCTTCCCGTGACACCTAGCAACACCCTCTTGTCATTCATGAGACGGTCCCTCTACTGTCCATGATATTCATCTCGTAGATGAGTCGCAAACCCGTGAGAGACAGGTCGGGATTGGACACCTGGATTATCGGGATTTCCCGGGCGAACATGTCTGCGTATCCGCCGGTGGCCACGATTGTCGGCTCGCCCTCCAGTTCGGCGCTGATTTCCGCGACTATCTTCTCAATCAGCCCGATATACCCGAAGACGATTCCGGACTGCATAGCGGTCACCGTCCCGTGCCCGATTGCGTGCTTGGGCCTCAGCAGCTCGATGCGAGGCAGCGCTGCAGTACGAGAAAACAGGGCCTCACTGGAGATGCTGATGCCCGGCGCAATAGCCCCTCCCAGGAAGTCGCCTTCCTGCGACACGACGTCGAAGGTCGTCGCAGTCCCGAAGTCGATGACGATGAGAGGCTTCCCGTACAGCCTGGTTCCTGCCACGACGTTGGCGACCCGATCGGGCCCGAGTTCCCTCGGGTTGTCAACCAGGAGCCTCAGTCCGGTCTTTATGCCGGGTTCAACAACCAGCGCGTGCGTGTCCAGATACTTGGCGCACACTTCCTGGAAGACCGGCACAAGGGGCGGCACAACGCTACACAGCACGGCGCCCCGTATGGCCGATATCTGCACACTGTTCCGCTGTAACAGGCTGAACAGGAGTGAGCCGTACTCGTCTGCGGACCTGTCTACTCTAGACATGAGGCGCCACGCGTTGACGAGGCGTTCCCCCTCAAAGAGGCCCATGTTGATGCTTGTGTTTCCTATATCTATTGCGAAAAGCATGCCGCCTCCGCGGGCACACAGACTTCCAGTTATCAGTCGCCCGTCACGGACGCCCGCCGGAGCTCAGATCCAGCGGCGGTGTCGCAAGTATGCGAACACGCCCAGCCCGATTGCCCCCATGACGCCGAGAATCACGCCAAACGACAGGAGCCCACCTCTCTCGATGCCACCGGGGAGAAAGACGTTCATCCCGAAGATGCCAGAGATCAAGGTGAGAGGCGCGAGTACCACCGTTATGATAGTGAGAACCCTCATTATCTCCTGTATCCGGTGTGACGTGAGCCAGTTGCTCGTCTCCGCGAGCCCGTCCACGACCTCCTTGCAGTCTTCCAGACCATCCCAGATCTTTCGCACATGGTCCGCGATGTCTCCGAAGTAGATCTCCTGCTCTTCTTTGAAGAACGGGTAGTCTTCCTGTTCGAGAGTCTCAAGCACGGCTATCTGCGGCCGTACGACCCGCCTGAAGGAAATGAGGTCGCGTCGTAGCAGCGAGATGCTGCGCACGGTCGCAGGAACGGCCTCGGTGAAAATGACGTCCTCGATGTCGTCGATGTTCTCCGTGATACGGTTGAGTATCGGGAAACAGTAGTTCACGAGACGGTCGATGATGTGATAGAGGAGGTACCCCGAGCTGCGCCCCAGATATGCCGTCCTGCTCTCGTCGCGAATCCGACACTCCCGGAAGAACCGGGACAATGGCTTCAGGTCGCCGCTACAGTGGACCGTAACCACGTAGTCTTCGCCGATGAACACGTCGACCTCGCTGGGCCGCGTGATACGGTTCTCCTTGTCGAAGACAGGGAACTGCATCACGATGAACAGGTGGTCGTCGTCTTCGTCGATCTTCGGCCGTTGGGCACGGCTCAGGACGTCGTCGATCTCCAGGGGGTGGAAACCGAACTTCTCTTCGAGGTATTGTCCTTCGGCCTCCGTGGGCTTCTCAATGTATATCCAAGTAAGCTTGCCCTCGGAGATGCTCTGGACCCTGAGTTCCTGCACCTCTGCGATTGACATGTGTCATCACCTGATACTGAATAGGAATGGGCTATTGTACCACCGGCAACCTGAACGCACTAGGCGCCACAATAGATGTCGGGACTCGCAAACGGTGCTTGACAGTCCTCCGCCCGAGACTGTACTATACTGTTCTTCGCACCTTAACAGTTGAATAGTGGAAGGAAGGTTCTTTTAAACTGAGAGCTTGATCCTGGCTCAGGATGAACGTTGGCGGTGCGCTTTATGCATGCAAGTCGTACGGAACCATGGTTTTCGGATTATGGTTCAGTGGCGGACGGCTGAGTAACACGTAGGTAACTTGCCCGCGAGCGGGGGATAACTTACCGAAAGGTAAGCTAATACCGCATGGCATGGGTTTGCGCAAGCAGGCTCATTAAAGCCGTAAGGCACTCGCGGATAGGCCTGCGGCCGATTAGCTTGTTGGTGGGGTAACGGCCTACCAAGGCGACGATGGGTACCGGGTGTGAGAGCATGACCCGGCTCACTGGGACTGAGACACTGCCCAGACACCTACGGGTGGCTGCAGTCGAGAATCTTCGGCAATGGACGCAAGTCCGACCGAGCGACGCCGCGTGCGGGATGAAGGCCTTCGGGTTGTAAACCGCTGTCAGTGGGGAGGAAATTCATGGGGGTTATCCCCTGTGATTGACCTATCTTCAGAGGAAGTGCGGGCTAAGTTCGTGCCAGCAGCCGCGGTAAGACGAACCGCACAAACGTTATTCGGAATCACTGGGCTTAAAGGGTGCGTAGGCGGTCCGGGAAGTTGGGTGTGAAATCCCTCGGCTCAACCGAGGAAATGCGCTCAAAACTGCAGGGCTAGAGGGAGACAGAGGTGAGCGGAACTTAGGGTGGAGCGGTGAAATGCGTTGATATCCTAAGGAACACCAGTTGCGAAAGCGGCTCACTGGGTCTTT
>CAZQML010000158.1:0-5419 GCA_964594245.1 uncultured Dehalococcoidales bacterium
GCCGCGCTGGGGCGGCCATTCGATACCTCGGACCCGGACGAGGCTCGCAAGTACGTGGAGGCAGGTGGGGTGGAGATGTGTGCCGGGGTTGTGGGGAAGGGTGCGCGCATGGCTGCGGAGATGATACTGGAGCTGCGGCGCGGAGCATAGCCCTGCCGTCGTTGGAACAGTGGCGTCGCGAATTCATGCCGAGGCCATCTGGTTCGTAGCCGAAGTCGAGAGGTGCCTGATCTCGTCCATACAGATGGGTGATACATGAGGAGGACTATATGCTGCTTGAAGGAAAGGTCGCGCTGATTACCGGTGCAGGCCGGGGTATCGGGCGCACAATCGCAGTGACGCTTGCAAAGGAAGGCGCAGACCTGTGCATCAACGACGTGAACCTGGAGGCTGCGGAGGAGGCGGCTGAGGAGATACGCGCACTCGGCCGAAAGGCCATCGCCGTGAAAGCCGATGTCGGCGAGCCGGAAGAGGTCGACGCAATGGTGAGTCGGACGATTGCCGAACTCGGTGGGGTGCACATACTGGTCAATAACGCCGGCATCATTGACCAGGGAGTTCCGACTGTTGAGTCGTCGGTCGAGAAATGGGATGAGGTGATGCGCGTTATCGTTCGAGGCACGTACCTGTGCTGCAGGCGCGCCGGCCAATGGATGGTCGAGCAACGCACGGGCAAGATAGTGAACATCAGTTCCGTCGCGGGACTGACAGGACTTGCTCCAAGGCCTGCATACGTCCCGGCCAAGGGCGCCGTTATCGACCTGACACACACGCTCGCAGTTGAGTGGGCGCCATATGGCATCAACGTCAACTGCATCACCCCGGGTTTCTGTCTGACGCCCATGTCACAGGAGGCGTTCAAACGAGCCGGGGCCGACCTCGACAAGATTGGACAGAATATCCCCATGGGGCGTCTCGCGCTGCCGCAGGATATTGCGGACGCGACACTGTTCCTGGTTTCGGACTCAGCCAAATACATCACCGGAGTCATGCTGCCGGTTGACGGCGGCTGGCTGGTCTATCGCACGCTACCCAAGGGATAACCGAACGGCACTGAAGTACAGTACCGGCACATTACGAATGGTCGGCATCTCGATAGGAGGTATCCATACATGGCAAACAGCATGGTAACCGGCGGATTCGGGTTCGTGGGCAGACATCTGGTCCGCATGCTCCTGGACCGCGGCGACAAGGTCACAGTGTTCGACATGGTGCCGTCGTCACCCTTCCTCGAAGATATCAAGGGTGAGTTCAACGCGAGGGTCGGCGACCTTGCGAATATGGCGCACGTCGTCGAAGTGGTGCGTGAGAACCAGATTGAGACGATCTACCATCTCGGGGCGGCCATCCCTCCACTGACTGAGCGCGACCCATCCACTGCGTTCAGCACGAACGTCGTCGGCACGCAGAACATACTCGAGGTTGCGCGGCTGCTTGGCGTGAGGAGCGTTATCTTTGCGAGTACGCACTCCTCGTACTCCGACGGAGATGCGTTCATACCGATGGACTATCCCCAGAGGCCTGGCACTGTCTACGGCATGACAAAGGTCTGCGGCGAGCGCCTGGGAGAAGCATACTGGCGGCACTTCGGCGTCAATTTTCGTGGCGTTCGCTACTGCACCGTCAACGGCCCCGGTCGTGGGGGCGTTAACCCGGGCCAGTTCGTGGTCTGGACCATGCAGATGGCTGCCCTGAAGCGACCTTTCAAGGTCTTCGTGGAGCCTGATGTCGAGGTCGCGAGCATCTACGTCAAGGATGCGGCGAAAGCGCTTATCGACCTCAACGACGCCGACGAAAAGAAACTGCGGTACCGCGTGTACCCGGTCATGGCCTATACCGTAACGGGAAGACAGTTGGCCGATGTGGCAAAGAAGTACGTGCCTGAAGCGGACATAAGCTTCCGTGTCAACGAGGACATGATGGAGAAGGTGCGTTCTCTGAATCTCGCCCGCCGCATGGATATCGAACCGGCCAGGCGGGACTGGGGCTTCGCACCACAGTTCGACCTGGACAAGTCCATGGCCGACTACGTGGCGCAGTGCACAGCCCATCGCAATCTGCTGGACTACGAGATTCCAGAGTTTTAGACCGACCAGAAAGCTACAACGCGGAAGTGCGGGCAAGTGGATGGTGGAGCAACGCACGGGCAAGATAGTGAACATCAGTTCCGTCGCGGGACTGACAGGACTTGCTCCAAGGCCTGCATACGTCCCGGCCAAGGGCGCCGTTATCGACCTGACACACATGCTCGCTGTGGAGTGGGCGCCATACGGCATCAACGTCAACTGCATCACCCCGGGTTTCTGTCTGACGCCCATGTCACAGGAGGCGTTCAAGCGGGCCGGGGCCGACCTCGACAAGATTGGACAGAATATCCCCATGGGGCGTCTCGCACTTCCGCAGGACATCGCGGACGCGACACTGTTCCTTGTTTCGGACTCGGCCAAATACATCACCGGAGTCACGCTGCCGGTCGACGGAGGCTGGCTGGTCTATCGCACTCTCCCCAGGGGATAGCTGTCAAGATTTGTGCAACAGGCCGGACGCCTCCAGCGCCGGCATCACGAGAGGAGACATAGAAAGATGGCAAATAGCATGATAACCGGCGGATTCGGGTTCGTGGGCAGACACCTGGTCCGCATGCTGCTGGACAGAGGCGACAAGGTCACAGTGTTCGACATGGTGCCGTCGTCACCCTTCCTCGAAGATATCAAGGGTGAGTTCAACGCGAGGGTCGGCGACCTTGCCAACATGGCGCACGTCGTCGAAGTGGTGCGTGAGAACCGGATTGAGACGATATACCATGTCGGCGCAGCCATCCCTCCGCTGACTGAGCGCGACCCATCCACTGCGTTCAGCGCGAACGTGGTCGGCACGCAGAACACACTCGAGGTTGCGCGGCTGCTTGGCGTGAAGAGCGTCATCTTCGCGAGTACGCAGTCCTCGTACTCCGACGGAGATGCGTTCATACCGATGGACTATCCCCAGCGACCCGGCACTTTCTACGGCATGACAAAGGTCTGCGGCGAGCGCCTTGGCGAAGCATACTGGCGGCATTTCGGCGTCAATTTCCGTGGCGTCCGCTACTGCATCGTCAACGGCCCCGGGCGTGGGGGCGTGAACCCGGGCCAGTTCGTGGTCTGGACCCTGCAGATGGCTGCTCTGAAGCGACCGTTCAAGGTCTTCGTGGAGCCCGATGTCGAGGTCGCGAGCATCTACGTCAAGGATGCTGCCAAAGCGCTAATCGACCTCAACGACGCCGACGAAAAGAAACTGCGGTACCGCGTGTACCCGATCATGGGCTATACCGTAACGGCAAAGCAGTTGGCCGAGGTGGCCAAGAAATACGTGCCTGAAGCGGACATAACGTTCCGTGTTAACGAGGACATGATGGCGAAGGTCAAGTCATTGAACCTTGCTCGCCAGATGGACATCAACCCTGCGAGGCAGGACTGGGGCTTCGCACCACAGTTCGACCTGGACAAGTCCATGGCCGACTACGTGGCGCAGTGCACAGCCCATCGCGAGCTGCTGGACTACCAGATTCCAGAGTTCTAGGCTGGCCTGAAAGCGACAGCGAGAAGGGCGACGGGAAATGTCCCGTCGCCCTTCATCGTCTCAGTGTTGCGCGTGAAGACTCAGTCTTCGATAGGGGTCCCGGTTGCAGGATGCAGCTTGACGCCCTTGGGCGCCTCCATAATCTCCATCGTGATGCCGTCGGGGCCCCGGAAGTAGGCGATACCCCAACCCTTGAGGGCGCCGGCCCCGGCCCACAGGGGTTCGTGGATGAACTTGACGCCCTTCGCGGACCATTCCTTGTATGTCTTGTCGATGTTGTCGACGACGAAGGCCAGGTGTGCAACACCCGTGTTGCATGTGGCCAGGTCGAGCTGCTTCCCCTTCGGGGATACATACTGAATGAGTTCGATGTTGCCGTTGTCGGGCGTGATGATGTTGCTTATCTTCATGTGGAGGTTCTCGAAGCCGATAATCTGCTCCACACGCTCGCCGCTCACGTCGCGCACCTCGTTGGCCTCAAGGCCCAGTGTGTCCACGAAGAACGAGCGGGCTTCATCGATGTCGCTGACCGTATAGCTGAGATGCTGTATTGCCTTTATCACGTTTCACCTCCAGTCACTGCCCTTGTTGGTAGCGTTCAAGTCCCATTCTATCATGCACGGTGGGCCAGGTTGGTGGTGTAGTGGTGGAGGGGATGCAAGGTGATTGACCACCGGAATTGCCTGTGCTAACGTGCGATTGGCGTGGAGCGAGCACTCCTCTGCGCCGGGCCTCCTGGAAAGGGGGCAGGTCCGGCCATTTTCGGCCAAGCTGTCCGACAGAAACGAGTCTCCATGTCGTTGCGTCAAGAAGGAGGTGCGAGTGACGGAAGACAACAAAGTGCAATGGATATACGCGTCCCGGAACAACGAGGAACTGGAACAGAGATACGATGTGTGGGCGGCAGAATATGACAGGGACCTTGACGAGTCCTTCGGGTGGGTTGGGCCGAAGGTGGGTGCGCAGGTGTTCGCCCGGCATGTGCCGAAGTCAGCGATGATTCTGGACGCGGGAGCGGGCACCGGGCTCGTAGGTGTCGAGTTAAGGGAGCTCGGGTACGCGGATATCACCGCGATGGATATGTCACAGGGCATGTTGGACGAGGCCGCGAAGAAGGGGGTCTACCGCCAACTGGACCAGATGGTGCTGGGTCAGAAGCTGGACTACGCGGACGGCGCCTTCGACGCTGTCATCAGCATTGGTGTGCTGACTCTGGGTCATGCTCCGGCGGAGTCGTTGGATGAGCTCGTTCGGGTCACGAAGTCAGGCGGCCACGTGGTCTTCAGTCTGCGCCCTGACGTGTACGAGGAACAAGGCTTCAAGGAGAAGCAGTCGGCCTTGGAAGCTGAGGGACGCTGGAGACTTGTGGAGCGCTCGGAGAAGGTGAAGATAATGCCGAAAGGAGAGCCGGAAGTAGAGCACCAGGTGTGGGTGTACCGCGCGCGCTCGGACGGAGAGTAGGATGGAAAGAATCTCGGGCTGACCGCCCTGTCGAGGAGGCCGGCCCGTGCTGTTACAATTCTGAGAACCCTGCCGCAGGACAGGGTGCAAGTGCAGGAACGCAGGAGGTCTCGGGTATGGTAGCTGAGCCAGCTAACAAAGAACTGCTTGACCGTGTGGAACAGGACGGGACGGCGTGTGAGAAGGAGATGCATGCGTGCGCGCGTTGTGCGCTTCTGGCCGTTGCTCGAAACCTCAAGCTGGCGGATGACGAGTGTATCGACGCCGCGTTGAGGGCGGCGATGCCGCTGAGCGGTGGGATTGCGGGAACGCGAAACCAGTGTGGCGCGCTGGTTGGTGGAATCATGGCGATTGGCCTTGCAATGGTGAAGGGCAATCCACGCGAGGCCGCCGTTGAGGA
>CAZQML010000159.1:0-15392 GCA_964594245.1 uncultured Dehalococcoidales bacterium
ATGAGCAGGGAGACCACCTTCCAGACGGACACGCGCGATATTTCCTTTCTCCAGGGAACACTGCACTCCATGTGCGAACACCTGTCGCGGGACCTCCGCTCGCACAAGAAGCAGGCCGCAACCGTCACGCTCAAGCTCCGCTACGAGGATTTCCAGACTGTCACCAGGCAGTCGACCCTGAAAGAGAGTTCCTGCGCGGACAGCGTGCTGTACGATGCAGCTACACGGCTCTTGAGCCAATTGCTGGCAAGCAACGGCAGGAGGGTCCGCCTTGTGGGAGTACGGGTGTCACGACTCTCCGGGCCACAACGACAGCTCGACATGTTCGCACCGGACAGCGCCCGTGTCCAGAACCTCGAAAGGGCCATAGCCCTCATAAAGAGGCGTTTCGGCAACGACGCGATACGCACCGGCGGGGACGGCAGCGACTGAAACGAGGCCGGAAGTCGTCGAAGGACTTGACAGACCCCACTACACCCCTCTACTATACCCAGCTATTACGACATGGACACGATAACTCGCATAGCCTCCCGCGGACTCATCCTTAGCATCCTCATTATTGTGCGCACTTCAAGTGCGCTTGGGAGGCTTTCAGGCTAGACCACGACGGTAACGAGATTAGCAGAGGGGCCCTCCCAAGTGGGAGGGCCCCTTCTTCTTTTCTTCCTTCGCAAAGCTGACACGCGAGTAGCGACAAAGAAAGGAGAGTCATGAAAAAGACGGGTGCACAAATCCTCTGCGAATGCCTCGTGAGAGAGGGAGTAGATGTGATTTTTGGCATTTCAGGCGGCGCCGTCATTCCGATGTACGATGCCTTCTCGGAGTACCCCCAGATTCGCCGGGTGCTTGTGCGCCATGAGCAAGCAGCCGCTCACGCTGCGGCCGGATATGCGCGCGTCAAGCACAAGGCAGGCGTCTGTGTCGGAACTTCAGGACCGGGTGCCACAAACCTCGTTACCGGAATCACCGACGCGTACCTCGATTCCACACCGCTCGTGGTTATCACGGGGCAGGTAGCCCGTTCGTTTATCGGCAAGGACGCCTTCCAGGAGACCGATATCACCGGCATCACGCTGCCGGTCACCAAACACAGCTACCTGGTGCGCGATGTCACGGAGCTCGCCACCGTCATCAAGGAGGCCTTCCACATCGCGCAGACAGGACGCCCCGGGCCTGTGCTGATCGACATGCCGAAGGATGTCCAGACGTCGGTGACTGAGTTCAGCTATCCTGAGACGGTCAACCTGCCGGGCTACAAGCCGGCCACAGAGGCCGACCCGGCGCATGTTGCGAACGCGGCAGAGCTGCTCAACAGGGCAGAGCGGCCCGTGGTCATCGCAGGAAGGGGGGTGATCATATCCCGGGCATATGAGGAGCTGCGCGCGCTCGTTGAGACCATGCAGGCGCCAGTCGTACACACGATGCTGGGCCTCGGCTCATTCCCGCCTCAGCATAGCCTCAACCTGGGAATGCTCGGCATGCACGGCTCCGTCTATGCGAACAGGGCCGTTCAGGATGCCGACCTCGTACTCGCCGTTGGGACCCGGTTCGGCGACCGTGCAACGATGAAGGCGAGTGAATTCGCTCCCAAGGCGATCGTCGTTCACATCGACATCGACCCGGCCGAGATAGGCAAGAACGTCGTTCCCTACGCATCCCTTGTCGGTGAAGTGAAGTCGGTGCTTGGCCAGCTCAACCCCTTGCTGAAGAAGTCGGACAGGTCTGCATGGCTGGCACAGGTGGAGTCGTGGCGTTCCTCAAACCCGCTGGTGGAACACGTCGTCGGCACGAAGCTCTCCTCACGGAGGGTAATCCGCCAGCTATACGAGTCAATCGACGAGAAGTCCATCGTCGTTACCGGCGTCGGCCAGCACCAGATGTTCGCGGCCCAGGAGTATGTGTCACCGCGACCCAACGGCTTCCTCTCCTCCGGCGGCCTCGGCACGATGGGCTTCGAGCTTCCGGCAGCACTGGGCGCGCAGATTGCCTGCCCGGGCGAGGCAGTGTGGGTTGTTGCCGGCGAGGGCGGGTTCCAGATGACCATGCAGGAACTCTCGACCATCATCGTGGAAGGCTTGCCCGTCAAGATAGTCATAATCAACAACGGATACCTTGGCATGGTCAGGCAGTGGCAGGACCTGTTCCAGAATCGCAATTACGTTGACGTTGCCATTCATGCACCCGACTTCGTGAAACTCGCCGACGCATACGGGATTCCGGCTGAGAGGGTTGAGAGACTGGACGATGTAGGTCCCGCCATCGCACGGGCGAGGAGCCATCCCGGACCATTCCTCCTCGATTTCACCGTCGAGCCCGAAGAGAACGTGTACCCGATGGTTGCGCCAGGGCAAAGCCTCGACTGCATGATCGAGACGCCGCAGCCCGCACGCGCGGGAAGACCATAGGAGAGGAATTATGCAGGACAAGCGACATACTCTGGTCTCACTTGTACAGGACGAGCCGGGTGTCCTCACCCGGGTCGCAGGACTCTTCAGACGCCGAGGGTTCAACATTGAGAGCCTCTCGGTCGGCCACTGCGAGCAGCCCGGCCTATCCAGAATGACCATAGTCGTCATCGGAGACGACGCGGAGGTCGAACAGGTCACGAAACAGCTCGACAAACTCATCAACGTCGTTAGCCTGGCCGACATCACGAGAGAGGAGAAGGTCGTCCGCGAGCTGGCGCTCATCAAGGTCTCGGCATCAGCCAAGACCCGGAGCGAGATAATGCAAATCGTGGATGTCTTCCGCGCCAATATCGTTGACGTGGCCCCGGACTCATTGATGGTTGAGGTCACGGGGGACGAGGAAAAAATAGATTCCCTCATTAACATGCTACGCGACTTCGGCATGCAGGAGCTGGCCCGCACGGGGAGAACGGCTCTCACCCGAGGCGTGTTGCCACGAGAAACCCAAAAATCGACATAGAGAAGGAGGAACCCAAATGGCAAAAATCTACTACGAGAAGGACGCGGACCTTTCACTGCTCAAAGGCAAGCTCGTCGGCATCGTCGGCTACGGCAGCCAGGGCCACGCGCACGCACTGAATCTCAGGGACAGCGGCTGCGACGTGGTCGTGGCAAGCAGGCCGGGCGGCGCCGGATGGAAGGCCGCCGAAGCCGATGGTTTCAAAGTGATGAGCGTCGCGGACGCCACGAAGGCAGCAGATATCTTGACGATTCTTGCCCCGGACAACCTTCATGCCGAGATATACAAAGAGTCGATAGCGCCGAACCTGACGGAAGGCAAGACCCTCATGTTCGCCCACGGCTTCAACATCCATTTCTTCCAGATAGTGCCGCCGGTGAACGTTGACGTGAGCATGGTCGCCCCCAAGTGCCCCGGCCACATGCTGCGCGCCATCTACAAGGAGAACGCGGGGCCGCCGGCAATTGTGGCGGTCCACCAAGATGTCTCGGGGAAGGCCAAGCAGGTTGCACTGGCCTATGCAAAGGGCATCGGCTGCACTCGAGCGGGAGTCATTGAGACTACGTTTGCGGAAGAGACCGAGACGGACCTCTTCGGCGAGCAGGCCGTTCTGTGTGGCGGAGTGACGGCACTGATCAAGGGGGGCTTCGACACGCTGGTCGAGGCCGGCTACCAGCCCGAGATTGCGTATTTCGAGTGCCTGAACGAGCTGAAGCTGATTGTCGACCTCATCTACCAGGGCGGACTCAAGTACATGCGCTACTCAGTCAGCGACGTTGCAGAGTTCGGCGACTACACCAGAGGGCCGCGCGTAATCAACGACTCGGTCAAGGAAGAGCTGCGCAGGATACTCCAGGAGGTCAAGGACGGGACCTTCGCCCTCGAGTGGGTTGCCGAGAACCAGGCGGGACGGCCGCATTTCAACTCCATGAAGCGAATCGAGCAGGCGGACCTTATCGAAGTGGTCGGCGAGCAGCTGAGGGAGATGATGCCGTGGACGAAGAAGTAGACATTAGCAGCGACGCCGGAAAGCACCCGTCGGACCACTCACCGAAAGGAGCACGGATGAGCGATAGAGTAATCATCTTCGATTCGACGCTGAGAGATGGGGAGCAGGCGGCGGGAACAAGCCTTACGCCCCAGGAGAAGCTCGCCATCGGGCGGCAACTCGACAAGCTCGGCGTTGACGTCATCGAAGCTGGTTTCCCTATCAGTTCGCCGGGTGACTTCCAGGCGGTGCAGCTCCTTGCAAGGGAATTGCGACGGCCCGCAATCTGCGGGTTGGCGCACTGCAGGCCCGCAGCCGTCGACAGGGCATGGGAGGCCATCAGCGAAGCAGAGCACCCGCGTCTCCACGTCTTCCTTCCAGCTTCCGACATACAGCTCTCCCACATGCTCAAGAAGAGCCGCCAGGAGGGGCTCGAGATGGCCCGGGAGATGGTGATGCGGGCCAAGGGATACACCGAGGACGTGGAATTCTCTCCGATGGACGCAACACGGGCAGCGCCGGAATTCCTCTTTGAGCTGCTCGAAGCCTGCATCGACGCAGGGGCAACGACCGTCAACATAGCTGACACCGTCGGATACAGCACGCCGAACGACTTCGGCGACCTCATTGCGGCGGTCATGAACCGGGTATCCAACATCAGCCGCGCTTGCGTGAGCGTCCACTGTCATGATGACCTCGGCCTCGCTGTCGCCAACAGCCTGGAGGCTGTGCGCCAGGGGGCGCGCCAGGTCGAGTGCACGGTCAACGGCATCGGCGAGCGCGCTGGCAACGCGGCCCTTGAGGAAATCGTGATGGCGCTGAAGACCCGGCACGACATTTATGGCCTCAGCACCGGCATCGACACCACTCGAATCTACAAGGCCAGCCGCATTGTCAGCGACCTGTCCGGCTTCGTCGTGCAGCCCAACAAGGCAATAGTCGGCGGCAACGCCTTTCGCCACCAGTCCGGCATCCACCAGGACGGTATGGTCAAGGAGTCCACGACATACGAGATAATGGACCCGCGCTCGGTGGGGATTCCGGCCAGCAGCCTCGTGCTCGGCAAGTTGAGCGGGAAGCACGCGTTCCGCGAACGACTCGCTGAGTTGGGCTTCTCTCTCAGCGAGGAAGCCCTCGGTCACGCCTTCCGTGCCTTCAAGGAGCTTGCCGACAAGAAGCGGGAGATATCAGATCGTGATTTGGAATCGCTGGTCAGCGAGGAGTTGCGCAGCGAAACCGAGGTGTACCGGCTGGACCACGTCGATGTGTCCTGCGGCGACCACAGTCTGCACTCGGCTGCCGTCCGGCTCATCGGTCCAAACGGCGAAGTCCTGTCCGATGCGGCACTGGGCACAGGCCCGGTGGACGCCGTATACAAGGTCATCAACCGCATCGTGGACATTCCTAACACGCTCGTGGAATTCAGCATCAACGCCAACACGGAAGGTTTCGATGCTATCGGCGAGGTGTTGATACGAATCGAGAGCAACGGCACAATGTACACCGGCAGGGGTGCCGCGACGGACATAGTCGTCGCGAGCGCAAAAGCGTACATGAACGCCCTCAACCGCCTTATCCTCTCCCAACAGGCCAGGGGAGAAATGCAGACGACAGACGACCGGGACAGGAACCCGGCAGTCCAGGAGGCTGCGTAGTGGCTACAATCGCAGAGAAGATTCTCGCGGCTCACGCAGGGCGAGAGACCATCTACCCCGGCGATTTCGCCAACGTATCCGTTGACATGGTGCTGGCCAACGACATAACCGGACCGCTCTCAATCAAGGAGTTTCGGAAGCTCGGTGTATCGCACGTGTTCGACCCGGAGAAGGTGGTCATGGTTCCGGACCACTTCATCCCCAACAAGGACATAGCCTCCGCCATACAGGCGAAAGCCCTGCGCGACTTCTCCAAGGAACAGGGGCTCGTGTACTTCGAGACAGGGCGTGCCGGCATAGAGCACGTCCTGCTCCCTGAACAAGGCCTTGTCGGCCCCGGACAGGTCGTCGTCGGGGCTGACTCCCACACGTGCACGTACGGTGCGCTTGGCGCCTTCTCCACAGGAATGGGCTCCACGGACATCGCCGCAGCCATGGCAACCGGCGACATATGGATGAAGGTGCCTCCCACCATCAAGTTCGTCTTCCACGGACAGCTACGTCCATGGGTAGGGGGCAAGGACCTCATCCTCCACATAATCGGCGACATCGGCATCGACGGTGCGCTCTACGCTGCTATGGAGTTCCACGGCGACGCAATCGCGTCGCTCAACATGGACGGCCGCTTCACGATGGCAAACATGGCCATCGAGGCCGGAGCGAAGGCAGGCATCTTCCCTGTCGACGCGGCGACCGAGGCGTACGTGCTCGCCCACCCACCCAGGTCCGGCGCCAGACCCATCGTCAGCTACACGACAGACAGCGACGCCGACTACTCCCGCGTCATCGAGTATGACGCGGGCGACATAGAGCCGAATGTGGCCTTCCCGCACCTGCCTTCCAACGTCAAGCCGGTGAGCCAGGCAGGCACGGTGCCCATCGACCAGGTCGTCATCGGCAGCTGCACAAACGGCAGGCTCGGCGACCTCAGAATCGCCGCTGAGATCATCCGTGGGCAGACGATTCATCCGGACGTGCGGTGTATCGTCATACCCGGCTCCCAGCGCGTCTACGGCGACGCTCTGGATGAGGGTCTTCTGCGCGTCTTCCTAGATGCAGGAGCCATCGTCAGCACGCCCACCTGCGGCCCCTGCCTCGGAGGCTACATGGGGGTCCTCGCTCCGGGCGAGCACTGCGTTTCTACGACGAACCGCAATTTCGTGGGACGCATGGGCAGTCCGCAATCCGAGGTCTACCTTGCCGGACCGGCAGTTGCAGCCGCAAGCGCGATTGCCGGCCGCATCGCCAGCCCCGAGGGACAACCGTCCAACAGACAGGAGGTACCGGGAAGGTGATATTGCAGGGCAAGGTACACAAGTACGGTGCAGATGTGGATACGGATGCAATTATCCCGGCGAGATACCTGAACGTATCCGAGCCGGGACTGCTTGCCGAGCACTGCATGGAGGATATCGACCCGGAGTTCAGGCAACGCGTCAGCAAGGGCGACATCATCGTAGCAACTTCCAACTTCGGCTGCGGCTCCTCTCGAGAGCACGCGCCGATCGCCATTGCTGCGTGCGGCGTCTCCTGTGTCATAGCTCACAGCTTCGCACGCATCTTCTTCCGCAACGCAATAGACATAGGGCTC
This sequence comes from uncultured Dehalococcoidales bacterium, assembly GCA_964594245.1. Classification (GTDB taxonomy): domain Bacteria; phylum Chloroflexota; class Dehalococcoidia; order GIF9; family AB-539-J10; genus SKVJ01. The sequence continues at coordinate 7,163 of CAZQML010000159.1, forward strand.
CCTCTGCTTGAGTGTCCCGAGGCTGTCGACGCGTGCGAGGCGGGTGATAGGCTGGAGATCGACCTCGCCCGTGGCGAGATTGCCAACCGGACGAGGGGCATAACCTGCACAGCCAAGCCCTACCCCGAGTTTATGACGGGCATCATCGACGCAGGCGGCCTCATACCCTACACCAGACGCAGATTGGAGGACACGCATGAGCTTCAAGATTGCAGTGCTTCCCGGTGACGGCATTGGGCCCGAGGTGACAGAGGAGGCACGGAAGACTCTCGTCGCAATCGCAGGGCGTTTCGGACACAGCTTCGAGTTCACGGAGGGACTGGCCGGAGGCGCCGCAATCGACGCACAGGGCACTCCGCTGACTGATGAGACGCTCGCGCTGTGTCAGCAGTCCGACGCGATACTCCTCGGTGCGGTCGGAGGGCCGAAGTGGGACAACCCCCGGGTTGACCTGCGACCGGAGCAGGCGCTATTCAGACTGCGCAAGACACTTGACCTGTTCGCCAACCTGCGACCCGTGAGGGCGTTCCCGATGCTCTCGGAGAAGAGCCCGCTACGACCGGAAGTCGTGCACGGCTCCGACATCATAGTCGTGAGAGAGCTGGCAGGTGGGCTGTACTTCGGCCAGCCCAAGAAGCGCTGGGAGACAGAGGAAGGAAGGCGCGCAGTCGACACGATGGACTACTCCGAACAAGAGATTGCTCGAATCGTCCGTGTCGCCTGTGAACTGGCTCGCAAGCGCAGCAAGAAAGTCACGTCGGTGGACAAGTTCAACGCGCTGATCTCATCCCGGCTCTGGCGACAGGTTGCAACAGAGATTGGCGAGGAGTATGCGGACGTGGAGTTGAGTCACATGCTCGCTGACACCTTCGCCATGCAACTCGTGACGAACCCAACGGCTTTCGACGTCGTCGTGACCAGTAATGTGTTCGGCGACATATTCACCGATGAGGCCGCTGTGCTCGCCGGTTCCATGGGACTATTGCCGTCGGCAAGCCTCTCCGGCCTTCCGACGGGCAGGACTCTCGGTCTCTACGAACCCATTCATGGCTCGGCGCCGACAATAGCCGGTCAGGGAATCGCGAACCCCCTGGCCGCGATACTCAGCGCCGCCCTGTTGCTCCGGTACTCGCTCGACCTTGAGACAGAGGCAAAGACCATCGAGGACGCTGTTATGGCGGTGCTCGAATCCGGCCACCGGACCACAGACATCCTGACTGCGGGCTGCACCGAGGTCGGCACGAAGGAGATGGGCGACCTCGTCGTGGAGAGGCTACTCTCGTGAGATGGTTGACATCGTGCGGCAGCGCCTATAGAATGACGGTTCCTACATTCGTGTAGCGGAGTGACGATGAGAGTCTGGGCTTCTCACGTGGCTTTGGCAGCAGCAGTTATGGCTATCGTGCGCACTGTGGGTGCGCAAGGGAGGCTCTTCCAGCCAGCACAGTAGAAGGACCCAGGAATCCAAGAGAATGAGAAGAAGCCTCCCGAAGGGGAGGCTTTCTGCTAATTCCCAACAAACCACTCCAGGAAAGGGGGTGCAGGAGAGCAGGCAGCAGCAATACAGCAGGGTCCGCCGCCAGACACTGGCGCAGCGCTCCGGATGCGCGGCCCTGAGCTACAATAACGATTGGGAGGAAAACAGCGACATGGAACCTTATGCCTTCTTCAAGGGCGAATACATGCCCCTCAAGGATGCCAAGATAGGAATCCTCACGCAGGCACTGCACTACGGGACCGCGACGTTCGGTGGAGTCAGAGCCAACTGGGATGAGGAGAAGCAGCAGTTCTGCCTGTTCAGGGTCAAGGACCACTACCGCAGACAGCTCAACGCCTGCAAGATTCTCAACATTCAGCTGCCCTACGACGAGGATGACATGACGAAACACACGGTCGAGACCGTGAAACGAGCCGGGTTCAAGCAGAACGTCTACTGTCGCCCGTTGGCCTACAAGTCCTCTGAGGCCATCGGCGTGAAGCTACACGGCCTCGAGGATGATTGGTTCGTTATCGCGACAACATTACCACCCTACCTTGGCACCGGCGGCATCAAGTGTTGCACGTCATCATGGCGGAGGGTCAGCGACACCCAGATTTCCACCCATGGCAAGGTGACGGGCATTTATGTGAACAGCGCACTCGCAAAGACCGATGCGAATCGTGCCGGCTTCGACGAGGCCATAATGCTCAATGAGGCAGGTCACGTGTCCGAGGGAACCGGCGAAAACATATTCGTCGTCATCAAGGGGCAACTCATCACACCCCCTCCATGTGACAGCATCCTTCTCGGCATCACCCGCGACACGGTGATGCAGCTTGCGAAGAACGAACTCGGCATGGAAACCGTCGAGCGCGCCATCGTCCGCAGCGAACTCTACGTAGCCGACGAGGCGTTCTTCACCGGCACTGCAACCAACGTCGCGTCCATCAGCGAGGTTGACAACAGGCCCATCGGCACCGGCGAGACCGGTCCGATTACCGCCAAGCTCCAGGAGTTGTTCTCCGCTGTGGCCCTGGGCCGGAATCCCAAGTATTCCGACTGGTATACATTCCTTAAGCCCGAGTAGGTGCCTGGAGGGACTCGCAGACGAGCAGTGCGTTCTTCTATCGCAGGGAGCGAAGAAGAACCAGGATGCGGCAACTCTGCTCCAGGATACTGGTCAGGTAGTAGGCTTCCTCGAGGAACTGGGCGATGGCGAAGCTGCCATGCCCCTTCACCAGTACCACTCTGGAGTGGCAAAGCGCCTCCGCGATTTCGTCGCAGAGTTCGCCCGGCCCGGAGAGGCGCTCCTGGCCGATGACCGGTACCCGAGGAAGCGTGGTGCGCCCCTCGATATCGTCGGGCACCAACTCGTGCTCCACGAAAGTGAGGGCCACCGCATGGCTGGGGTGGGCGTGAACGATAGCCCGGGCAGGCGACTTGAGGTAGATTGCTCTATGAACGGGCAACTCGCTTGAGGCTCGGGGTGTGCTCCTGGTGTTTCTCTCGAGGTGAGTCTCCACCACATCCGTCCGCCCGATAGCCCCGAGCGGACACCCGCGCTGCGTGATGTAGAGACGGTCGCCCTGCCGGATGCTGAGGTTGCCACCGTGCGAAGATACGAGCCCTTCATCGAAGAGGGCGCGGCCCACCTTGGCGAATTGAGAGAACACTAGCTTTCGCTACCTCGCACGGGGAAACCGTCTCCCCATCGAGTGAGTCCTTCGCACAGGCGGCACTCGCTGAGTGCCTGCTGCTCTACTCTACGTCGCCCTTGGCCTCAAGAGCGTTCACTTGCTTCAACAGTCGGGACTTGAGTCTGGCCACCTTGTTCCTGTGAAACACGCGCTTCGTCCCGGCACGATCCAGGCTCACTATCGCAACCGCCGCAGCTTCTCGCGCCTGATCGGCATCTCCTGCGGCAACACTCTGCCGGGCACTCCGAAGCATAGTGCGCGTTCTACCGCGAATCACGCGGTTGTGTATGCGCCTCTTCTCCTGTGCCCGAGCAGTCCTATCTACCGACTTGCTCTCTGACAATGGTCTCTCCTTTTCGAATCACGTTGATCACACTCCACAGCGACTGGAGCCTGGCGACCAGCCTGCTGAGCTGCGCAGTGCTCTTGACCTCGACATCCACGTTAAGAATGGACACCCCCCCCTCATCCCGGGCCAACCCCACATCGGTGATGTTGACGCCCGCCTCTGCAATGACGGAACTGATGTCGCGAACAAGGCCCATCCTATCCCACGCGTCTATCTGCAGCTTGACGGGGTAGACCTGCTCGACGGCGCCCCAGTCAACGGCGACAAGCCGTTCCTTCTCTACCTCGTTGACGACGTTGGAACAGTCTTTGCGATGGACGGTGACGCCCCGACCCTGTGTAATATACCCGATTATCTCGTCGCCGGGCAAGGGATTGCAGCAGTTGGCCATGCGCGTGTACAGGTCACCAACGCCAAGAACCCGGATGCTTCCCGGACTGACCTTTGTCGGCGCGGATATCTCAACGCTCTTCTCCGGCGTCTCGATGTCCGCGCTCAGCTTGACCGCGACCTGCGACACGGTGAGGCTGCCACGACCTATGGCGAGGTAAAAGTCATCGACGCTCGTGTAGCCTAGCTTGCCCGCCAGCTTTTCGGCACGCGGTGCAGCGATGCCAAGGCGGCTGAGCCCGCGCTCAAGCATCTGCCGCCCTGTCTCAATGCCCTGACCTCGCTCCTGCCTGTTGAACCACTGCCGCGCCTTGCTCTGGGCATGTGAGGTCTTGAGGTAGCCCAGCTCAGGATTCAGCCAATCGAGGCTGGGCCCCCGCTCGGTCTTGGCCGCGACGATTTCGACCACGTCTCCGTTGTTCAGGGACTTGTTGAGCTGCACCAGCTTCCCGTTCACTTTGGCGCCGATGCACCGGTAGCCGAGGTCCGTATGAATCCTGAAGGCGAAGTCCAGCGGAGTGGCGCCTCGCGGCAGGTCCTTTATCTCACCCTTGGGCGTGTAGACGAAGACCTGGTCCGTGAGAACATCGGTCTTCAGCGACTCAACGAACTCTTCGCTGTCGAGCTCGTCCCTCCGCTCAGTCAGCTCCTGCAACCATGCCATGCGGGCGTCTGTCGAGTCGGACTTGCCGCCTTCCTTGTAATGCCAGTGCGCCGCGACGCCGAACGCCGCCACCTGGTTCATCTCATAGGTCCTGATCTGCACCTCGATTGGTGTTGTCCCCTTACAGAGCACGGTCGTATGGAGTGACTGGTAGCCGTTCTCCTTGGGGTTCGCGATGTAGTCGTTGAACTCCTCGACTATCGGGTGCCAGATGTTGTGGACGCTTCCAAGCGCCTTGTAGCAATCAGACACGCTCTCAACCAGCAACCGGAGCGCGAACAGGTCGTGAATGTCACCGAAACTCTTCCCCTGTTCGGCATAGCGCATGGCCTTCAAATACGTGCTGTAGATATGCTTGGGTCGGCCGAGCACCCGGGCCTCCACGCCGCTGTCTTTCAACGCCGCGCCCAGGGTCTCCATAGCCTCCTCGACGAAACTGTCGCGTTCCGCCCGCTTCGTCGCTATGAGCCGTGAGAAACGCCTGTATTGCTTCGGCTCGAGATAGCGAAACGCAAGGTCCTCGAGCTGCCACTTCATGCGCCTGAGGCCGAGCCTGTGGGCCAGCGGAGCGTACACGTCAAGCGTCTGCCGGGCGATTGCTCGACGACGTCCCAGCGGCAATGCGCCGAGCGTCCGCATGTTGTGCAGCCTGTCGGCGAGCTTGATGAGCACAACCCTGTAATCCTCCGCCGTCGCCATCAGCAGTTTGCGGAGGTTGTCCGACTGAATCTTGGAGTCGATTTCCTTCTCTTCGCTACGACTCGAGAGGCGCTTCAGCTTGGTGACGCCATCCACGAGCCTCGCAACATCACTTCCAAAGAGCGTCTGTATCTGCTCCAGTCGCACATCACAGTCCTCGACAACATCGTGCAGCAGCGCGGCTGCTATCGTTGCGGCGTCAAGTTGCAGCTCAACCAACGTCATCGAGACATTGAGAGGATGCTCGAGATACGGCTCGCCCGACGCCCGCACCTGTCCCGCGTGAGCCTTGGACGCGAACTCGTACGCCGACCTGATTAAGTCCAGCTTCTCCTGCGGGATGTACGTTTGCGCCTGCGAGAGCAGCGACTCCACGTCCATAGTCGCATAGTAACGCAGCCCCGCAAGCCGCGCAAACGAGCGTTGCAGCACAACCGCGACTCTGGTGCTAATATCTCCTGCTGTTCCCAGAGGGAACGACGGCACTTGGAGGCACGGACAGTGGAACAACTCGCGGCAGGAGCGGCCAGGCTCGGCTATGCCCTCACGTCTGCCCAGCTTTCGCTGTTCAAGACCTACCGCACCGAATTGATGTTGTGGAACGAGCATACGAACCTGACATCCATCACCGATGAGGCTCAGGTTGAGACACGTCATTTCCTCGATTCGCTCACTGTCCTGCTCGCGCTGGACGCCGACGAGGCAGTCTCGCCACATCTCTGGATTCTGGACGTGGGCTCCGGGGCGGGCTGTCCCGGCATCCCCTTGAAGATCGTTCTTCCGCAAGCCCGGGTCAGCTTGCTTGAGGCCACCGGCAAGAAGGTCCGCTTCCTGAGGCACCTCGTCACGGAGTTGGGGCTATCCGACACGGAGGTCCTCCAGGGCCGGGCAGAGGACCTTGGCCGCCTGCCACTCCATCGCGAGGCCTTCCCCCTCGTTGTGTCACGCGCGGTGGCGCAACTTGCCACACTTGCGGAGTTCTGTCTTCCCTTCTGCAGCGTTGGCGGCAGTTTCGTCGCGCTGAAGAAGGGCGACGTCACGCTGGAGATACAGGAGGCGTGCGCCGCAATCGGGCTCCTCGGGGGCGACAATCCGCGCGTCATCAACATCCCACCCTCGCTAGCTGGCAACGACCATTGCCTCGTCACCATCCGCAAGATCGCGCCGACTCCCGGCCGTTATCCAAGGAGGCCCGGCATCCCCACGAAGCGTCCCCTGTAGCACGACGGCCGGACGCACCTCGTCCCGGCCCTTTCTCGCACCGCCGACGCAAATCGAAGGTGCCGCCAAAATATGCTACGATACGGCCAAACTGTCGAAGGGAGATAGACCTTGGGTTCTTCGCCGTTCTCTCTCGAGGGCAAAGTGGCCCTCATCACCGGAGGAAGCAGAGGTATTGGCAGGGAGACGGCTCTTGCACTCGCGAGGGCCGGCGCCGATTTGGTGGTAGCCGGTCTGGACCTTCCCGACCTTGAGGGAGTGGTCAAAGAAGTCAGCGCACTCGGCCGCAGGGCCGTTGCCATCGAAGTAGACGTGTTGGACACGCCTCAGATACATGCCACCGTCGACCGTGCCATCAAGGAGTTTGGCAAAGTCGACATACTCGTCAACAACGCCGGCATGCGCCTGGCGGAGCGCTTCACGGAGGGCACCGAGCAGGAATGGGCCAGGTGCCTCAACGTCAATCTTCTCGGTTCAATGGTGTTCGCCCGCGCAGTGCTCGAAGGGATGATTGAGAGACGGTCGGGCAAGATCGTCAATGTGGCATCGGATGCGGGACGTGCCGGTAGTACCGGCCAGGTCGTGTACGGCGCCTCAAAGGGGGGTCTCATGGCATTCACGCGCAACCTGGCAGCGGAGGTGTCCCGCTACCACATCAACGTGAATTGCGTTTCGCCCGGCCTCATCAACACCGACATGTGGAATGCAACCCGAAAAGAGAGGCCCAAACTGGCAGAGGCCTACGAGAAGACCGTGCCCTGGAAGCGCCTGGGAGAGCCGGAGGAGATTGCAGCGGCTATCCTCTTCCTCGTTTCCAGCGAGGCTGACTACATCACCGGGCAGACGCTGAGTGTGAACGGTGGAGTCTTCATAGGATAGACAGAGTCACGGACTGCGGACGGCGCAGGCACGCGGCTCAAGTCACACGCTAAGGAGGGATGCGTAGTATGCACATCAAGAAGCTGGGCGTCGTTGGCTGCGGCCTCATGGGTTCCGGCATCGCAGAGATTTCCGCGAAGGCCGGCTATGATGTCGTGGTAGTCGAAGTTGCAGAGGAATTCCTGAAGAAAGGACTCTCACGCATCGAGGCATCAACACAGAAGGCCGTGGACAAAGGCAAGTCCACTGTGGAAGAGCGCACCGCCGCGCTGGCACGCATCAAGGGCACGACGAAGCTGGAGGACCTGAAGGACTGCCAGATGGTCATCGAGGCCGTCATCGAGAAGATGGAAGAGAAGAAGAAAGTCTTCGCACTGCTCGAGGGCATCTGTTCTCGCGAGGCCGTCCTCGCAAGCAACACCTCGTCCCTATCCATCACCGAGATTGCAACCGCCACGAAGACGCCCGACAGGGTGCTGGGGCTTCACTTCTTCAGTCCCGTGCCGGTGATGAGGCTGCTCGAGGTCATTCGCACCATGATGGTCAGCGAGGATGTCGTGGAGGTCGGGGTCGAATACGGCAAGGCCGTCGGCAAAGAGACCGTGGTCTGCAAAGACGCTCCCGGGTTCATAGTGAACCAGCTGTATCTGCCCTATTCACTGGTCGCCATCAGGCAGTGGGAACGGGGCCTTGCCTCGAAGGAGGACATCGACAAGGCAATGACCCTTGGCCTCAACTATCCCATGGGTCCGTTCACGCTGATGGATTTCGTCGGGCTCGACATCCACTACAACGCCTGCATGGCCATCTATGAGGAGACCAAAGACCCAGCCTATCTGCCACCTCTCGTG
>CAZQML010000160.1:0-5608 GCA_964594245.1 uncultured Dehalococcoidales bacterium
TCATCTCGTAGTTCACCTCATACAGGGCCTTCTGGAGCATGTAGCCATCAAGGATGACGGCGATGTCCTCGACCTTCGACGGCAGCACTGGAGTGTCGGACATCAGGTCGAGATAGGAGCGCAGGAACTCCCCCGAGACCCACAGGAACCAGGCATGTGCCCAGTCCTCGAGTTGCGGGAGATCTTCGCTCCTCACTGCCGTGCCGGCATGCCCGTGCAACGCGACGTGCGTTGCGTAGTGGAACGACCGGAGCATGCCCGCCACATCTTTCAAAGGAGAGTGCTTGATTCTCCGCTCGCCAAGGCTCCGTGCCGGCTCCCCCTCGAAGTCTATGATGACGAAGTCACTTCCCGTGTAGAGCACTTGCCCGAGGTGGTAGTCGCCATGACAGCGGATACGCATAGCCGCCATTCTCCGTCTGCTAACCGCCTGGACACGAGAGAGGAGGGGTTCACGGAGAGCAAGAACGGCTTCGGCATCGGCCCTGACCTCGGGTGGGAGCGAGCCGAGGTGGGTTCTCAGGGCGCTCAGAACCTGCACGGCGTACGCACGGTGGCCGTGATAGAGCGAGCGCTGGTATGTCGATGAGTACTGCTCGGGAGCGAAGCCCTCTCCGTCCACTGCGGATGCAAGTGCGAGATGCAGCTCCGCGGTCCTCTGTCCGAGAAGTCGCGCCGCCTCGATGTAGGCTCCTATAGTCTCTTGCGCGAGCGCGGGTATAGCTTCCTGGCTCAGGCTAATCGGCGAGGCGGAGGCAGGAACCGGCGGGCTGACCCCGGGCTTCGCGAGCACCCTGTCAAAGTAGCGCCCGAGGGCATCGATGGTGTACTTCCAGGCATCGCCCTCATTTCTAACGAACGTGTGGAGCACTGCGAGCGTCACGGGTTCCACCCGCGGCTCTCTCCTGTACTCAATCGCCCCCGCCACCGCAGGCGTGTTTGTGTGTGGCTGTCTCTCCGTGAGGAAGCGGCCGACCTCGAGTTCCGGCGACGTACCGTCTTCAAGGCGCCTGTAGAACTTCAGTATGAACCTGTCGCCGTAGATGATCGAACTGTTCGACTGTTCCGCCCTGACCACTTGAGAATCGAGTTTCTCCTGTTGTGGTCCACGAACGCGTGTGTAGATGCCGCGAGTCCGGTACGACGCTGCAGCGCCGACCTCTCCTCTGTACTGCTTGCGGCGCCCAATGCCATCCAACACCGCTGCGCGGAAGTCAGCGCACGCGAGCGCATCGACGGCTATCATGGGTTGAACCGGAGACGGAGTCTTCTGTTCGATGCTTGCGATAACCGCCTTTGGCGCTTCGCTCATGAGCAGGGTCGCACGCTCTCCGGACGCGAAGGCCACGGGTATCTGATAGGACTCGGCCTCGCCTTCCGTGTACTCGACCTTGAGTATGATTATGTAGGCTGTTGAAGAGCCTGCCTCGACAGGCAGCGCGTCCTGTATGCTCGCCGTCCTTGCGCGGCGCGCCTTGCCGCCATACCATCTTGAGCATCGGGCGTAGCGAAGCAGTGCGGACTCAAAACGTCCCCTGTACGTCTTCTTGAGCAGGTCATCAGGCCCCTTCCGGACGATGAGCGAGGGCACGCTGGTGCCCGGACTTGGACCCTCCGCGGCGCGAACGGCCACAGGCTCCACCGAGAGCCAGTAGAATGCGTAAGGGCCCAGAGCGATTGGATATGGCGATTCCGCAATGGCGGGGAACTCAGTGCGACCGAACATCTCGACGGGTATCTGTCCCTGCATCCCTGTGAGATTCAGGTACGCGTACTGCGCGTGCCTGGAGAGATTCGCCACGAAGAGCACCTTCTCGTTCTCATATTGCCGGATGAACGCCAGCACCTTGCGGTTCTCAGGCTGCAGGAACTCGATGCTTCCTCGACTGAACGCCCGGTACCGGCGCCTGAGCGAAATCAGTCGTTTCATCCACCACAGAAACGAGTCGGGGTTGTTCTGCAGAGCCTCCACGTTGACGGTCTCGTAGTTGTACTCCGAGTCGATGTTGACGGGCAGGTACAGGCGTTGCGAGTTGGCTGTGGAGAAGCCTGCGTTCCGGTCGGCGCTCCATTGCATCGGGGTGCGGACGCCGTTGCGGTCGCCCAGATAGAAGTTGTCTCCCATGCCTATCTCGTCCCCGTAGTACACCACCGGGGTGCCGGGCAATGAGAAGACAAGCGCCTGCATGAGCTCCATCTTCCTGCGGTCGTTGTTGAGCAGAGGTGCGAGGCGGCGGCGGATGCCGAGGTTTATACGTGCCTGCCGGTCATGAGCGTAAATGCGGTACATGAAATCGCGCTCTTCGTCTGTCACCATCTCGAGCGTCAGCTCATCGTGATTCCTGAGGAAGAGGGCCCACTGGCATGAGTCGGGAATGCGAGGCGTCTGTGTCAGGATGTCCACGATGGGGAAGCGGTCCTCCATGCGGATGGCCATGAACATGCGCGGCATGAGAGGGAAGTGATAGGCCACGTGACACTCGTCACCCTGTCCGAAGTATGCCGCGGCGTCCTCAGCCCACTGGTTCGCCTCGGCAAGGAGCATCCTGTTGCGGAAACATGCATCCACGCGGCTTCGCAGTTGCCGCAGGAAATCGTGTGTTTCGGGCAGATTCTCGCAGCTGGTGCCCTCCCTCTCGTAGAGGTACGGCACCGCGTCGAGTCTAAGGCCGGAGACGCCCATATTCAGCCAGAAGCTCATCACGCGGAACACGGCATTGCGAACAAGAGGGCTATCAAAATTCAGGTCGGGTTGGTGATCGTAGAAGCGGTGCCAGTAGTAGGACTTCGCCGTGGGGTCGTAGGTCCAGTTGGAGAGTTCGAAGTCCTTGAAGATGATGCGAGCTTCGCGATACTTGTCCGGGCTGTCACTCCAGACGTAGAAGTCGCGCTCCTCGCTCCCGGCCGGCGCGTTTCGCGCGCGCTGGAACCACGGGTGCTGCTCGGACGTATGGTTGAGGACCAGCTCGGTAATCACCCTGAGGCCGCGCTCGTTGGCTGCGCGCACGAATGCCCGGAAGTCCCGCAGCGTACCGTAGGACGGATGGATGCTGGTGTAGTCGGAGATATCGTATCCATCGTCTCTGAGCGGTGAAGGATAGAACGGCAGAAGCCAGATCGCCGTGATGCCCAGGTCGCGCAGGTAGTCCAGCTTCTCGGTCAGTCCGTCGAAGTCGCCGATGCCATCGGCGTTCGTGTCATAGAACGCACGAACGTGCAACTCATAGATGATGGCGTCCTTGTACCAGAGGGGATCGTCGTCCTGCCAGAAGTACGGGTTTCGTGCCGGACTCATACCTTCCTCCTCACAGGGCACTGCCGCCTGGTGGGATGCCTGTCGGTAGCGACTCGATGGAGAAGATGTGTGCGGGCCTAACCGTCGGGTCGAGTACCACGTAGTTTCGGGGGCCGTGCCATGCGTATTCCTGCCCGTGGAGCAGATCGCGCACGGTGTAGGTGGCGTCGGGGGGAAGACCGAGCGACTCCATATCAATGGTCACCCAGCCCGATTGCGTCTGCTTCGGGTCCATGTTGACGACCACAAGTATCCTGTCCGACGAGGCCGTCTCTGTCTTGCTGTAGGCCAGCAGCATCTCGTTGTCCACAGGCTGAACACGGATGTTGTTCGTGTGCTGCAGGGCCGGTTGAGAATGGCGAATGCTGTTCACTCGGGTGATGAGTTCGCTGATAGAGGCAGGCGAATCGAGGTCCCAGCGCTTCAGTTCATATTTCTCGGAGTCCAGATACTCCTCGCTGCCCTCTTCTCGCGGAGTATTGACACAGAGTTCGAAAGCGGGGCCGTATATGCCGTAGTTCGAACTCAGCGTCGCCGCAAGAACAAGGCGCGACATGAACGCCGGACGGCCGCCCTGCTGGAGGTAGTCCATGAGGATGTCCGGGGTATTGGGCCAGAAGTTGGGCCTGAAGAAGTCTGAGATTTCGGTGGTCGTCAGCTCCGTAATGTAGTCGACGAGTTCCCACTTGGTGCGGCGCCACGTGAAGTAGGTGTACGACTGTGTGAAGCCGAGCTTCGCGAGCCGGTACATCATCTTGGGCCGCGTGAACGCCTCAGCCAGAAAGATGAGGTCGGGGTGGTTCTGCTTCAACGATGGTATGAGCCACTCCCAGAACGCAAATGGCTTGGTGTGGGGATTGTCCACGCGGAAGATGCGGACCCCCTGCTCTATCCAGAACTGGAACACGCTGCGCAATTCCTGCCACAGTGCCTGCCAGTCAGGGTTCTCGAACTCGAGGGGGTAGATATCCTGGTACTTCTTGGGCGGGTTCTCCGCATACTGCACCGTGCCATCGGGCCGCCGGCGGAACCAGTCGGGGTGGTCCTTCACGTACGGATGGTCCGGTGAGCACTGGAACGCGATATCGAGTGCGATCTCGATGCCGTGCTCGGCCGCCCCCTTCACGAGGGAACGGAAATCGTCCAGCGTGCCCAGTGAGGGGTTGATCGACTTGTGGCCTCCTTCGCGGGAGCCGATCGCCCAGGGCGTGCCCGGGGCTCCCTCCCCGCAGCGGACCGCGTTGTTGCGCCCCTTTCGTGAAGTCACGCCGATGGGGTGGATGGGAGGGAAATACAGCACATCGAAGCCCATGCCCGCGATGTACGGCAGCATGGCTTCACAATCTCTGAATGTTCCGTGCTGCCCGGGCGTAGGGGAGCATGAGCGAGGGAACATCTCGTACCACGTGCTGAAGCGGGCCTTCAGCCGGTCAACCGTCACGCGAACATCGGGACTTGAGGTCGTCGCATCTGCGCGGTCCGCGTAGCGGCATGCCAGAGCGAGAACGTGCTGGTCAAGTGCAAGAGCCTCAGCCGGGCCCCTGTCTTTGCCATGCCCTCTGAGCGTGTCTGCCGCGGATCTAAGCTGCAGGGCGTCCGCCGCAAGCGCACGTTGCGACGCCTCTTCGAGCAGGCCGGCGCCGATGAGGAGATCGACCGATGTGTCTTGCCGGGCCTCTACTCTCTTCGAGAACTTGGACTGCCACGACTTGAACGAATCCGTCCAGGCGCTGACCATGTACACGTACGTGCCGGGCTGTTCCACCCGGAAGGAACCGCGCCAGCGGTCGTTGACAATCGGCTCCATGGGAGTCTCATGCCACTCGCCTGATTCTATCGGCCGGAAGAGAATGACAGCATCCAGCTCATCGTGGCCTTCTGCAAATATGTCAGCCTCGACCGTGATGATGTCACCGGCGACTCGCTTCGCGGCGAATCGGCCACAGTCGACGACCGGACTGATATTCTCGATTACGACACGTGCTCTGCCGGATGCTTCCATACTGATTTCACCCGCAGGTACTGATTCAGGTGCGCCGGGCACCTGGTACGACACTACAGCAGGTGCGAGGAGAGTTGTCAAGGGAGTTCGACAAATGGGAAGGCGATGGGGCCTACTGCCACCGTTGTTGCTCAAGCGCCGGCATGTACATCTTCTCCACGTACTCCTTTACCATCCTTCGCGATGAGAAACGAGGCGTGATGGACTTCATTGCTTCCCTTGTCCGGGCTACCCAGCCATGTGGGATGCCGTTGAGATCGCGGTCGAAGAACAGGGGCACTATCTCTCGTTCGAGAAGCTCGTAGATGGTG
>CAZQML010000161.1:0-6661 GCA_964594245.1 uncultured Dehalococcoidales bacterium
TGCGAAGAGCCTCGGTGATTCGGCACGCGTTCGTGTACTCAATCTCCTCATGCAGCGCGAATGCTGCGTTTGCGAGATTATGGACGTGCTTGGAATCTCCCAGGTGAACGCGTCACGCTACTGCTCTTCCCTGAAAGACGCCGGGTTTCTGAAGATGCACAGGGAAGGTCGCTGGAAGCACTACAGCGTGGATATTGAGGCATGCTCTCCAAGTCTGCGTGAAATGCTTGACTCTGTGCAGCAGACCGCGTTGCACGACTCTGTACTGGGAGAAGACGTTCGGCGGCTTGCAACGTGCAGGCGTCGAAGTGGTCGCTGCGTGCAAGAGTCCTTCGCTCACGCGTAGCGTCCTGTTGTACTACCAACGCGATGCTGTCTCGGTGAAGAACAGATGGACATAGTCACGTCACTGCTACAGGGTGGAGTTGGTGGGCTGACGGAGTACCTGTCGGCGCACGTGCTCACCTGTCTCGTCCCCGCGTTCTTCATCGCGGGGGCCATTGCGGTATTCCTTTCACAGAACGCCGTGCTGCGCTACTTCGGGCCACACGCGCCGAAGGTCCTCTCGTACGGAGTGGCGTCGGTCTCAGGGACGATTCTTGCGGTCTGCTCATGCACGGTGCTGCCCCTGTTCGGAGGCATCTACAAGCGTGGTGCGGGGTTGGGGCCTGCTGTTGCTTTCCTGTACTCCGGACCGGCCATCAACGTGCTGGCCATCGTCTATTCGGCGAGACTTCTTGGGTATGACCTCGGCATCGCCAGAGCGGTTGGGGCGGTGGTCTTCTCGGTCGTCATCGGGGTGATTATGGCGGCCCTATACGGTCGTGATGAAGCACAGCGTGATTCGCGCGCGTTCGACATGTTGCAGAGCGACCCTGATGAGAAGAGCCCACTAGAGAGACTGCTCTTCTTTGGCCTGCTCGTTGGCATACTTGTGTTTGCGGCATCAGGCCAGTGGCTGGTGACCGGATTGCTTCTTGCCAGCCTCGGTCTGCTGCTGTGGCGCCGCTACTCCAGGGAGGAACTCTCGACGTGGATGCAGGAGACATGGCGCTTCGTGAAGCTCATCACGCCGTGGCTGCTTGGCGGCGTGTTCGTCGCGGGAGTCCTGACAGTGGCCATTCCTGAGGCTGCAGTTGCGAAAGTTGTTGGTGGAGACAGCCTGCTCTCAAGCTTCGTGGCCTCTTTCGTCGGCTCTCTCATGTACTTCGCCACTCTCACGGAAGTGCCCATCGTGAAGGCATTCCTTGACCTTGGCATGGGACGGGGACCTGCCCTCGCGCTGTTGCTTGCGGGCCCGGCACTTTCGTTACCCAACATGCTCGTCATTCGCAGCATCATGGGAACGAAGCGGACATTGACGTACGTGACGCTGGTCGTGGTGATGGCCACATTTACGGGCTACCTGTTCGGACTGATTGTTGGGTGAGCCTGAGGAGGAAATGCATGAATATCAAGGTGCTCGGTACCGGTTGCGCGAAGTGCATGGCACTGGAGAAGACGGTCAACGAGGTCATCAAGGAGATGAATCTGGACGTCACCATCGAGGAAGTGAAAGACATGGGCCGTATCCTCGCGTATCCGATTCTGACGACGCCGGCACTCGTCATTGATGAGGAGGTTGTCCTCTTCGGCCGCGTGCCGAAGAAGGAAGAGGTCAGAGACATCATCAACAAGGCTGCGGCGAAATAGGAGATATCGGTAATGAAGAAGACAGTACGCATAGTGGCAGTGGCACTTCTGTTTGTCATAACCTCTCTGGCGCTGGTGGGCTGTTCCTCGGGAGCGGATGCAAGCAGTGTGCTTCCGCCCGTGGAAGAGCCTGCCGAGTCTGCACCGGCAGACAATAGCTCAGCGGGGCAGGAGGAGGTCGCAGGGTCGGTCCAACTGGTCTACTTCCATATCGCGAACCCCTGCAGCTGTATGGCGGCATTCGGGCAGGCAATCTCAGATGGTATCAACACCAACTTCCAGGCGGAACTGGCCAGCGGTGTGGTCAAGTTCATTGACGTTGTCTCTGATGACGCCGCGAACGCAGCGACTGTTGAGGCTTTCGCCAGCCAGCCATCGGACCTCTTCGTGGTAACGACTATCGGGGACGCAACATCAGTTGAGCCTGACTACGATATCTGGAGCCTGATGGGCGACGACGAGGCGGTAGGTCAGTACGTGAAGGACCTGGTGGAAGCGAAATTGGCAGTGCTGCCATCATGAATGTTGCCGACCTTCTGGCAGGCTCGAACATCCCGCTCGTTTCGGCGCTGATGCTCGGTCTCCTCTGTGCTCTCAGTCCGTGCACGATGGCCACAAATGCCGCGGCGCTGGCATATGTCAGCCGCGGTGCAGCCGTTGGCCGTAGAGCGCTATTCACTGCCGTCCTCTACACGCTGGGGCGAATGGCCTCCTACACGGTGATAGGGCTGCTCATCATTCTCGCGGGACTGGAGATAGCAGGACTGTCCCGCGCCTTGCAGGGAGCGGGAGCTACCGTGCTTGGTCCCTTCTTGATTGTGGTGGGAGTTGTTCTCCTCTTCGTTGATTACCTCCCCACCTTCGGGCTCGGTGGCAAGCTGACTGCGCTCGGAGCGAGACTGGCGGAGCGTGGCCCCCTTGGCGGTTTCTTTCTTGGCGCCCTGTTCGCACTCGCATTCTGTCCCTATAGCGGCGTGCTGTTCTTTGCAGTGCTGATTCCACTGGCGCTGAGGACGGTGGCAGGAATCGCGCTACCCGCAGTGTTTGCCGTGGGAACGGGGGTGCCCGTGCTGGTATTTGGAGCACTTCTTTCCCTTGGTGTAGCTCGTGCTGCGTCCTTCGTGGACCTGCTGACGCGGGCGGACCGGGTCATACGTATTGTTGTGGCCTGCGTGTTCATCGGCGCCGGCGTGTACTGCCTGGTCGGAGTGTAGTGCCGTCGGAGCTTCCAGGGGCCGGCCGACCCTCCCGCTGACGTGTTCGCTTTTCGCTGCCTCTGCCCTGGCGTGCTGCGTTTCCGCCCGTTGACTTGATTCACGTGCGGGCTTACGATTGACGCGGCGCGAGCAACCGTTGCAGCGGCAGTGCGTTGTGCCGGATAGGAGTGTGATGCAAAGTCTGGAATTCGACAAACCTATAGTCTTCTTCGATCTTGAAACAACCGGCATCAGTGCGCCGCATGATCGCATAGTGGAGTTCTCCGCTATCAAGCTGTACCCGGATGGTCACAGGGATGGCAAGAGCATGCGGATGAACCCGAACATGCCGATTCCTAAGAGTGCAACGGATGTGCACGGAATCACCAACGAGGATGTGGCGGGGTTGCCTACCTTTGCATACCACGCGGTTGAGCTGGCCGAGTTCTTCGGTGATGCAGACCTTGGCGGTTTCGGCGTGAGCAGGATGGACATACCTCTCCTCGAGACCGAATTCCGCCGCGCCGGCGTGGAGTTCTCCCGCGTGGGGCGTCGCATCGTTGATGCCCAGATACTGTTCCATCTCCTGGAGCCGAGGGACCTGTCTGCTGCCTACAAGAAGTACTGTGGTGCCGACCTGGAGGACTCTCACAGCGCGGATGCGGATACCGAGGCGTCCCTTGCCGTGGTTGAGGGCATTCTTGCGATGCATCCCGAACTGCCGCGTAGCGTTGAGGGACTGAACGCCGTGTGCAACAGGGAACAGGAGAACTGGATAGACTCGCAGGGAAAGTTCATGTGGTCCAGTGGCGTGGCGGTTCTCGGATTCGGGAAGTACAAGGGCGTGCCTGTCAAAGATGTGGTCAAGAGGGCACCGGGCTACCTCGATTGGATGGTCAAGAGCGATTTCCCCGACGATACCAAGCAGGTTGCGGAGCGGGCGCTTCGAGGTGAGCTTCCTTCCCTCCCACAAGCTCCCGACAATGACAGCTAGTGCCCTGTTGGATGCCTGAGTGCGAGAGTTCCGAGCCTACGCGAGCGATGAGTCGCACACCCGCTTGTAGCGACATGAACGGCACCGTGCCTCGCTCGTGGTGGCTTGCGCTTCGCGTTCACCGGTCCAGAACTGGAGCGCCCAGTCGAGGTCGTTGAGCACCTGCTCGCGGTCGAACGGGAAGCTCTGGCTGATGCAGGAACCCCGCTCGCACGTGTAGCTGGCTGTATCTCCTGACAGGATGGCACAGTCGCCGGATGCCATCCTCTCACAGTTGTAGCACTCCCTCTTGAAGACGTTGATGCGGTAGAGGGTGGAACTGGTGTCGAAGCCCATCTCGCCGAGGCCCAGGCAATAGAGCCCTGCCTGGACGTGATACGTTGAATAGACGCCGAGGCTACCGCTGAATTTCCGCTCTGCCACGAGGTCCACGCCACCTCCCCGGAACCAGGCCTCGTCAACGAAACCGGTGATGGTCACGCCGTTGTGCTGCCAGCCGATGCGGAATTCGTAGACGCAGAGTGGCTTCTCACGCTCCACAAGCGCCTGCGACACCGCTTCCTCGTGCGTCATCGAAACGCCGAGGGCCGCAACCGCCTCATGACCTGCGGTGCCGTTCTGCATCTCCTGTGTTGGCGCAAGAGGCCTCTCGATGCCAAGCTGGACGGCTTTCTCGCAGTAGAACTGCTGAGCGATGCTGCTCACCGCCACCGTGTGGCGCCCGAAACGGAGCGTCGACGCGCCGCTTCTGGCGGCACGAACGACACGCTCGTAGCGGGTGAGAATGTCAGCGGCGAGGGCTGCCTGTCGGAGCAGGTCTTCGTTCATGGGTACGTGTGCGGCATCCATACGTATGCAAGCAAGGGTAGACGAATCGCCGCTGCCCGGTCGCGCCCGCCAGTCTGGCTAGTCGAGCCAGTACCAGGACACGTAGTCCGGCGAGACGAGAATGCGCACGTCGGAGGGAATTGAGATGTGGCTGCCCTGGAATCCCGGGAACTCGCGAGCCCCGGCCTCGTAGAGCCATCTGCCGCTCTCGGGCGATGCCTCATCGTCGAACAGGCCGTCACCGTCATCTATCTGCTCGACGAGGAAGCTGTCCACCGGGGCGTCATCGCTTACGCCGGCATACCAGGTGAGCTTCACCTGGTTGAGCTTCTTCTGGTCGGCCAGGCTCAGGAGAACGTCAAGGGCCGTGATTGTCCCCGGCTGAAGCAGGTCGGCGCGCACGTCGTGGCAACTGACTGGAACGTCAGTGAACACATTGGTGCCTATGCGCACCTCCGGGACGACGACTCTGCCCAGATTGATTGACTTGCGCGCGACTTCGTCCGCGAAGCTGTTGTAGATGCGCCCGAGGTAGTCCTCGTCCTGGCGGAGCAGCCGGATCCGCGTGCCGTCTTTGTACGGGTACATGTCCATGCGGAATGCGTTGATGTCGTACCACCCGCCCGCGTAGTGCGCCCGGTACCACCAGTTCATCTCACCGTCGACTTCCTCGATGACGTAGGTGTCCAGGCGGCTATCGTAGTGATAGCTCATGGTGAACCACCCCTCGTCAGCAAGGTGGGCCACGACGTCGAAAAGGGAGAAGTGACCGTGCCAGAACATGTCGGGGCGAAGTGCCGTCACCTCGGAGGGATTGAAGGCAAAAGAGCCTAGACCTTCAATGTCGACGGTTCCTTCTTGCGAAGCGATTCTTGCCGTGGGCGCGTCGGACGGCACGTCCCAACTGCCCTTCTGTGGGAGGTAGTACGACGCTGTCGGTGTCCCAAGATAATCCTGGACGGGTCCTAGAGGAACCAGCGCCCCTGGGTCAGCTTGCTCGGACGGGGCAGGCGCGCAGGCCACAGCCGCCGTCACGGCGATAGCAAGGGTTGCGAGGAGCCGAAGGTATCCGCTGGCTGCTACCTGCCTTGTCATGACACCCTCCTTGTCCAGGGTACACGGGAAGTATGCCAGAAGAACCCTAGTTCGGCCAGTGCAGCCGGGCGATAACGTGTCTCACGTAGCCAAACAGCGGCAATCCGTCTTTCCCGTCCCACCAGGTGGCCTCGCTCAACTCGACCGGGTCTATGTGCAGCTCTCCCCGGGCGTTGATGAGGAACACGAGGTAGGTATTGAGAACGTCATTCGTCCGGCATTGAGGCAGAGGAGTGACTGATGTGGCCTGGAGGCCAGTCTCCTCCTCGAGTTCGCGAATGGCTGCGGCCTCCGGGCTTTCACCCCGGCGTACGCCGCCGCCCGGCAGCGAGAAACGGCGAAAGCCACGGTCGCGGACAAGGAGCAGGAGCCCGTCTCTTCGGACGACAGCCGTGGCTCTGTCCCGGAGGCCGTAGAGCGTGTCAAACAACGGAGTAAGTGCCCTCCGGAGCGATGCGGACCCTGTACGGCAACACGATGATGCATTATATCCCGCCCCTTGCCGGGATTGAACCCTTTTGCCGGGCAGGGGCGCCGCCTCCAGGGGAGATGGGCGCTTGAGAACAGCCTGCGGCCCTGTGAAGTCAGCGATCGATGCGAGGAAGGACATGCATGCATGCGGGTGAAAGTGAACCTACATGCCACTACTTCGACCTCCGTGGGGGCCGAGTGAACGCAGGAAGCGACCGGCCCGTGAGCATGGGCCATTCCAGCGAGGGACGCGCTCCGATGGCGCCTCGCGCACTTCATTGAGCGCAATTCCCGCGACCTGTGAGCGTGTGTCGCGCAACCATTCATACCACGATGGGTCAGGGATAGCAGAGGATGGGGGTGGTGGAGGGCAGTCCTTTTCCCG
>CAZQML010000162.1:0-6918 GCA_964594245.1 uncultured Dehalococcoidales bacterium
TCGAGCTGCGAGACCACGTGCCCCGGGACCTCCGCGAACCGGTCGGGTCGTGCCTCTTCGGCTGCGACATCTGCCAGGAGGTCTGCCCGCGCAACCAGCGAAAGCTGAAGGCGAACCCGCCGGTGAACGAGTTCCTGGCGCGCATCGCTGCCGAGTTCGACCTGCACAAGGTGCTGCTGCTCACCGACGAATACTACGAGACGGTACTGCGGCCGGTCATGTACAACTACATCCGCGGCAAGAAGTACTTCCAGCGGAACGCCGCCATCGCGCTGGGCAACAGCGGCGACCGCTCGCACGTGCCATACCTCGCACAGGCACTGGAAGACCCGGAGCCACTCGTACGGGGCTACGCGGCGTGGGCGCTCGGCAGGCTGGGCGGAGCCGAGGCAAAGGCGGCCCTGGAGAAGGCACTGAAGCTCGAATCAGACGAGTCCGCGAAGGACGAGATGGAAGCTGCACTCGCGATGTGATGAAGCATCCGTACAGGGAGGTGTGGATATGAAAGACGAGTTCAAGGCAGGCATTGTGGCTGCCATCCTCATCATGGCGGTGGCCGTGCTGTTCAGCTCCATACTGAACAGGTCACAGAACGTGATTCCGCTCCTTCTCGTCCCTGCGTTCCTGTTCACCGGCTACGCAGTCGGGAGCGCCGGCTTCAAAGCCTGGGCTGCAATGACTATTGCCATCACCGTCCTGCTCGCACTGCTCTACGCGCTGCCCTGATGCAGCAGTCCGGTCAGGGCATCTCGGTGAGGAAGTAGTGCATACCGCCGCCCACGAGCAGCGTCTGCCCTGTCACGTAGCTTGACGCGTCCGATGCGAGAAAGGTAGCCACCCTCCCGAACTCCTCGGGAGTCCCGTAGCGACCCAGCGGAATGATGCGGTCCTGCGCGGCCCTGACATCCTCGCGCCCCTTGTAGAGCCCATCCGTTATCGGCGTCTTCACATGCCCCGGCGCTATGCCGTTCACGCGGATTCCGCTCTTGCCGCACACGCTGCCAAGCGTCTGCGTCATGTTGATGACACCGGCCTTCGCTGCCCCATAGGCCACGGACGTCTTGTACGGGACCATGGCCGCGAGAGAGGCGATGTTCACGATGTTGCCCGGCCTGCCGGCGCCCTCCCAGTGGCGAATGAGAGCGCGCGAGCAGAGGAACTGCGAGGTGAGGTTCAAGCGCAGCGTGTAGTCCCACTCTTCGAGCGTCATGTCCGAGATGGATACCATGCGCAATCGAGCGACACCTCCGACGTTGTTCACGAGCACATCCACGTGCTCGAACGCTTTCAGTGCAGCCCCCAGCATCCTCTCCACGCTCCCTTCGTCCATCGCATCAGTCGGAACGACCAGGGCCTTCCGGCCCTGCTCCTCAATGAGACGCTGCGTCTCCTTCGCCGTTTCCTCGTTTATCTCGGCGATGACGATGTCCGCGCCGGCACGAGCCATCACGGTGGCGATACCCTGGCCCACCCCACGCCCCGCACCGGTGACGATGGCCACCTTGCCCTCGAGTCTACACAATCCCTCACTACTCTGCATGCGATTCCTCCTTTCAATCTTGGCGCAGGCGCCCGGCGGTACGGCCTCACAACCCTCCACCGCAACACCAACGCAGGCGAACCCACCACTTCGCCGGTCGCCGACCTGGATACCCCAATCCGCTGCTACAACAGGCAGCCCTGCGGCACGCCGAACATCAGGTCGGCCGCCGCCCGCTTGAGCGCCTCGGCGTCGCTCAGCGTCAAACCGACGTATGGCAGGCCGCGCAGTTCTCCGAGCCCTATCATTATCATCGGCCTGTCCTCCAACCGGATCAGGCCCCCGTCAGCGCCGACCTCGTAGAGCCAGTCGACGAACGACTTGTAGACCGGCTCGTGTTCACCCTCTTTCGCGGGCCAGTATGACGTGTATTCAATCCCGTTGTAGATGGCGACAAAGCGCTCCATGCCCTCCGGGCCGACCCATTCGAGCTGCGCGTAGTCCTCGCCGGCGGTGAATATCTGTTGGATGATGCGGTCGTTCTTGCCGGTCGTAACGGTCATAGCGTAGTCAACGGCCCCACCACGACAGTTCATCGCAATGAGACCCTCTGACTCCTGCACGGTGATGACCATGTCATCCCCCGGCGACTCAACAATGCACACGCTGTCCATCTCGTCAGGGTCCTCCGAGAGATGCACCGAGCAGAGAGTGGTATCCGTGAGCCAGGTTGGGGCCTCCGGGAATATCATCCACGGCGCAAGTTCCAGTAGCGCACCACGCTCCGGCACGTCGAGCCTGACCCGCTCGTGACGCGCCCACGTGGCATCCCACGCGTCCTGTGCAGACTCTCCACAGCTCATCTCAGTGAGCTGCTTCTCCAGCGCACCCACCTCGCCGAGCGCGGCATCCCGCTCGTCAGTCAGCGCGTCGATACGTGTTTGCAGCTCATCAGCCCCGGCCTCGGCGGCATCCGCCCTCTCCTCCGCGATATCCAGCGCGGCAACCGCCGCATCATAGTCCGCGGCCGGCACGCCCGTGGAACAGCCGGCAGACAGCAGGGTGACGACTGCTATCAGCAAAAGAACGCCGCCACTTGCTGATCTCATCGTCATGAACTCCCTGCGGGCCGCATCCGAGTTCGCAGCCTCAGAAGCGAATGGTATCACGGGACCATCCACGTGTGAAGAATGCCGTTGGCGCGATGACCGGGCCCCTGTGAACAGGCGCACTGGCCGGCTCCGCAGGGCAGCGAGGCCTGTCCGCATTCAGTGGTTCCGGGGAAGACGGCAGCTCCAGGTGGCTCCCACGTCGGGCAGCTTCGTCACGCGACCGGCGCGTATATCTCGGTGAGTATCTCCTCCGGAGGCACGGCGCGCGGGTCGTTCGGGTAGACCTCACGAACGGGCCCGGCCACGTTCTTGCCGTTCGCCGCAATCCACTGCATCAGCGTATTGTACGCGGGTTCGCAGGCTTCATAGGGTCCCTTGTGGACTATCTTCGCCATCTTGCCGCCCTGAAGCTCGTAGACCCTCACCTTTTCGCTGCCCGTTATGGGCTTCGCGATGGGGAAGTTCAAGTCAATGATGGCGGTTCCTTCACGATTCGCCTTCTCTATCTCTTCCTTGCCGGCCTCGTAGTAGAGCGCGACAGGTGCGCCGACGATTTCTCCGCCGTTCGCCATCGCGTACTGCACCAGTTCGCCGAGAGCAACCGGGATATCAGAGAAACTCCCCGTCCTCTTGATACCTATCACCGTCTGCGCGGGCACTTCAACCAGAGTGACTTCGGCCATGCGACAACCTCCACAACGTCGTTCTTGGCGCAGCCGAATCGGCAGCGTGAAGCAAATGTGTACGCCGGCAGGATTGTGCTGTCAAGCAGCGCCGGAAGGCGCAGGGGCGGCGACTGCAACATCCCGCAGCAGGGCACAATGCGAGCGAGCGCTACTCATAGCGCGGGCGCTGCAACGACTCCTCATAGAAGGCTTCAACGCCGACTTCCTTCATGCGCTCGTTGTTGACACTCCACTTCTTCGCCAGCAGTTCGGGATAGCGGTTGCGACTGCAGGGATACTCGTCACATTCAAAGCAGAAGTCCACTCCCTTCTCCCTGAAGCACGTTCGTGCAGCACAGAACGGCATCTGCGGACCCCCTGACCGACACCCCTGGCACTGGCCGCGGGTCATGACATCAAGCACCCGGGAGAACTGCTCGTACGCCTACAGCTCCAAATACATGTGTTCCGCGCGGGCGCGCCATTTCAGGCACGCGTTGTGCGTCACACGACAGTGATATCCGCGGGAACCGTTATGCCAGGTGCAATCGCGTCGAACGTAGCGATGGATGCTCGCCCACACGGGGGTAGTGTTACTGTCCCCGAAGGCGATGTCACAGACTCAGACTCTGATGCTTTCCTGGCAGGCGAACGCTAGACGGTGAGAACCGCCGTGCCTGCCTTGAGTATCTGCGTCAGAGGCTCGCCCATGTACTTCACGTCGACGCCGAGGCCAATCAGCGCGTCGCTCACCCCGTAGCGGTCGGAACACGCCTTACACGCAAGCAATTCCACACCGGCCTCCTTCATGGCCTGTAGCTCCTTCTGCAGTTCGGCGTCACCGACCAACAGCGGACCCGACGGTCCCCAGATGATGAGGCTGACGTTGGACCACCACTTCTTCAGCTTCGAGTTCTTCGCGTACATGAACGCCATGTTCAACGCGGCTTCCTTGTCCCTGGATACCCATACGACGGCAAGACTGTCATTCATGGTGCTCTCCTTCCATCCAGATTGTCCCGCATGCTACCGCATGCGGTTGTGCCACCACAATTCGTCACATCATCCATCATGGCTCCTCGGAATGTCACGCCTCTCATGAGAAGCCCTTCAGTGAACGCTACTCGCCAAAGTACCTGAACGAGAGAACCACTCCGGGCAGCGTCACAGTGAGCGCAATGAGCGTGTAGACGGCGATGGACTGCTGCTCCGCCTGAAGCGCCACACCGGTAACGTTCAACTCTGCGTACAGGACCGTTCCAAGTAGAAAGAACAGGTAGTCGCGTGCTGACACACGATTCCGCCACGCGAGCACAACACCGAAGGTCAGGATGATGCCCAGCACTACCACGAAGGCGGGACTGGGCTCTACCGTGCTGTAGTAGACCGCAGCGCCAAGGGCCGCGATGAACAACATGCCGGTTGCGAAGTAGTAGAGAGGGCGCGCGAGGATACGACTGCGGAGAATGAACAACCCCGCCCCCACAAGGAGAATCGCCGTGAGAAACTCGGCCGTCCAGTGGAAAGAGAACGCCACGGCATTCTCACGCACGCCGGAAACCTGCCCAGCCGCAAGCAGCATCGTCCATGCGGCGAACATGAGCGCTCCCGTGACCGTGCAGAAGACAGCGACACCTCTACCGGGCTGCACGGTTCAACCTCCTGCCATGGTGTGTTACATCATGCTTGAGAACCATCGCTCGACTCCATCTCGATGAGCGCGCGCTTTCGCTCGATGCCCCAGCGGTATCCGGCGAGGCCACCGCCCTTCGGGACAACTCGATGGCATGGAACGACGAGGGCCACCGGGTTCGTGGCGCAGGCGCGGGCCACCGCGCGGGTAGCTGTCGGCTGTCCCAGTTCCGCGGCGATGTCGCTGTAGTGCATGGTCGAGCCCACGGGAATCCGGCGCAGGAACTCCCATACGCGCCGCTGGAAGGCAGTGGCGCGAACATCATAGGGAAGCTGCGGCCACGGCAACATGCCGGAGAGGTAGTCAACGAGCAGCTTCGTCCAGGTTGACAGCTCCCCATTGCCCTCCGAGACATCCGCCGCGCTGAACTCCTCCATCATTTCCCGAATCAGCTCATCGGAACGGTCGCCCAGCTTCACCGAGCAGATACCCCGTATTGTGGCGGCCACAAGAAGGTAGCCAAGCGGTGTGTTCACGACCATGTAGCCGACCTGCTGTCCTCTTCCCCTGTCCCGATAGACCTTTGGAGTCATGCCGAGGTGGCCGTTCGCGCCCTCGTAGACCCGGCTGCTCGAGCCGTAGCCAGCGCCATAGGTAGCATCGCCTATGTCCGCTCCCTGCCGCAACGCTTTCCTGAAACGCTCGCGGCGATGGGTATCGGCGTAGCCCCGGGGCGATATGCCAAGGGCGTCTTTGAAGATGCGGCTCACCCGCGACTCGCTCATCCCCACCTGCGCGGCAAGCTCCGCCAGCGCCGGGACGTGGTCCGCCTCCTCAATGTAGCGGCACAGACGCACGACGGTCTCCGCCGCCGCATGAGCCGCACGTGCAGCATCGGGCCGGCAACGGCGGCAGGGCCGGAAGCCCGCCCCCTCGAGTGCGGCCCGAGAGAAGGCGAAGACGGCGTTCTCCCGCTTCGGCTTCCTGCTGGGGCACTGAGGGCGGCAATACACACCGGTGGTGCTCACACCGTAGTAGAAGACGCCGTCATACGAGGTATCCCGGCTGAGGACCGCCGCCCAGAGCGCCTCATCTTCAAGGCTCTTCATGATCCATCTCCTTCGCCCGTTCAATCGAAGTATCCGGCTCTCCACCACCTGCGGCCCTCAGGCGCGCGACTATCCTGCCGTCGGTGATGGCAAGTCCACATACGATGAAAGCCATGCCAGCGGCGGACGTCGCGTAAAGCGGCTCCCCCAGAAAGGCCGCACCCAGGATGTGAGCGCTGACAGGAACGAGCAGCGTGACAAGAAGCAGGTTCGTCGCGCCGGCGGACGCAAGTATCCGAAAGTACAACAGGTAGGCAACCACGGTGCTCAACAGCGCCACCCCCACCATGCCTCCGAGGCTGACCGCAGTCGGCGCCAGAGTCCACGGGCGCTCGACCAGCAGCGCGAGCGGCAGGATAAGGATAGTCGACGACGTAAGCATGCCGGCTGAGATGGCTATGGGAGAGAGTTCCTTGAAACGCTTGCCGAATATGCCTGCGAGTGCAAGGAAGAACGCCGCGCCCAGTCCTGCAACCTGCCCCCACCCCCGCATCGTAATCCCACCGTCCAGTTCCGGGCGCAGGAGGACGTAGACACCGAAGAATCCAAGGAGCACGCCAACCACCTTCGCTGTGCTCAGTCTCTCGTCCCTGGTGAGAAAGTGGGCAAGAACAACTGTGAAGCACGATGCAGTGGCGTTTATGATTGAGGCAAGGCCACTCTCTATCTGCGTCTGCTCCCACGCTATGAGGCTGAAAGGAATGGCATTGTTGCACAGGCCCATCACGAGGAACGCGCCCCACACACGCCTGCCGCGCGGCAGCGGCACCCTCAGGACAAGAGCCAGCACCCAGAAGACCGCGGCGGCAAGGCCAACCCTTATCAGGACAATCGTCAGAGGCGTGATGCTCTTCAGTGCCAGCGCGAAGAACAGGAAGGTGGCCCCAAAGACGATTGAGAGCCCTGCGAGTTGCAGCCA
>CAZQML010000163.1:0-5681 GCA_964594245.1 uncultured Dehalococcoidales bacterium
ACCCTGTCACGGTGGAGATCGGGGGTTCGAATCCCCCCGGGGTCGCCAGTTTCTCCTCTTCCCCTTGGGAATCAACCTCCTCTTCGCATGACCCTTTTCACATCTGACTCGATTCCCCTTTTCTGAGAATCCACCACGCAGGCACTCGCAGATGCTAGAATGCATCCAGCACAACCTGTGAGAAACGAGACAGGATGCCACACGAGTCGTACTACATAGACAGTGCCGGCAAGCTGCACAGGCATTTGACCGGGCCTGAGATGCAGGAGGCTCTTGGCAGCGGAGTGGGACTCCTCTGGGTAGACATCTCCGAGACAGCAGAGGAAGATGGGACGCTGCTGACCGACGTATTCCACTTCCATCATCTGGCCGTCGAGGACTGTGTCGAAGCGCAGATACACCCGCCAAAGATAGACGACTACGGTGACCACATCTTCGCCATCTTTCACGGGGTGAATCACTCTGTGGAATCGGACATCGTCGAGACCGCGGAACTGGCGCTGTTCATCGGCAACAACTTCGTTGTGAGTAACCACAACTTCCACCTGTATAGCGTTGAGGAAGTCCGATACCAGCTGGAGACCGACACCCGCCTCATGGAGCATGGCGCGGACTTCCTGGCATACTCGCTTATCGATGCGCTTGTCGACAACGTGCTGCCAACCATCGACCGCATGAGCGATATCACCGAGTCGATCGAAGAGGAAGCTCTCGGCAAGCCAGGGCAAAACACCCTGGAGTCGATACTGCGGCTGAAGCGTTCGGTGCGACGAATCCACCATACCATGGTCCCTCAACGAGAGCTGCTCAATCGCCTCAGCAGAGGCGAATTTGCAGTTGTCAAGAAGGGGTCACTCGTGTTCTATCGGGATGTGTACGACCACCTCGTGCGCATCGAAGACCTGAATCTGAGTATCCGCGACGGTGCGGACAATGCCCTCACCACATACCTGTCCTCAGTTGCCAATCGGCAGAATGAGACGATGAAGGTGCTCGCCGTCGCAGGATCCATATTCCTCCCGCTCACCCTGTTGGCCGGCATCTACGGCATGAACTTCGACTACATGCCCGAACTCCACTGGCGCTGGGCATACTTCGCGGTACTCGGCGTGGTTGTGACTGTCACTCTCGGAGCGCTTACAGTATTCTGGCGGCTCGGCTGGTTCAGATTTCGACGGCCTCCAGTGAGTATCGGGAGAACGTTTTCCGTGGAAAGAGTCCGACTTCGCGGCCACCTGCCTCATGCCGCGAAGCGGCAGGTGAAGGACTGAACCCTGCCAGACGCGACGCCGAACGGAACAGCCTTCGGCCGGGCCCCCTGTTCTTGACTGTTGCCAGGAGTCTACATACACTTGAACGAGACCCTCCTTCCCGTATGAGGTCTACGGTACGATGAGCGCGTTGCAGTGGTTCAGCCACAACAGCGTCTGGATACTGATGCTGTCAGCGCTCGCGCTTGCGGTTCTTGTGTTCAGCAGGCCACGGCTTCAAACCCGCATGGGTCGATACGGACCCGGTTCCCGTGCGAACCGACTGCTGCACGTGGTCGATGCGGTCATCGCAGTACTTGATGTTGTTATCCTCGTCGTCATCGCCGCAGCCGCCGTTGCCATCACGCTGTCCCGCGAGGGGCCCGAGGCAATCGTAACGCCGGATTCAATCAGGGTGTGGTTCATGGAGCACGGGCTCTTCGTTCTGCTGATTGTCGCCATCGCCTACCTGGTGTACCGGCTGCTCAGGTCGTTCCTGCCCAACATCGTCGAGAGTTCGATGTCCGCCAGGGGCAAGGGAAAGAAGGCGCGTGAAGACCTCGCTCGCCGGGTACAGACGCTCAGCGGCGCTCTTACGACGGTTGCAGCCATAGTCATCGTGCTGACAGCCGCCTTCATGGTCCTGTCCGAGATAGGCGTGGACGTGACGCCGTTGCTCGCCACCGCAGGCGTCGCGGGCATCGCCATCGGGTTGGGTGCACAGTCTCTTATCAAGGACATCGCTACGGGGCTGTTCATTATTTCGGAGGACCAGTACAACAAGGGAGATGTCGTGAAGGTGGCTGGCATAACCGGGTTGGTCGAAGACATCACGTTGAAGCGCACCATCCTGCGCGACCTCGACGGCATAGTCCACAGCGTCCCGAACGGAGAGATTACGACCGCAAGCAACTACACGAAGCAGTACGCCCGCCTCAATCTCGATGTGCCGGTGGCGTACGGCGAGGACCTCGACCACTGCATCGACGTCATCAACAGGGTCGGGTTGGAGATGTCCAAAGACCCTGCATGGAGTCCAAAGATGCGCAGCGCTCCTCAAAGCCTGGGCGTCAACAAGTTCAACGATTCGGGTGTCGACATCAAGGTGCTTGGAGACACCAAGCCGATGATGCAGTGGGAAGTCTCACGCGAATTCCGACTTCGAATCAAGAAGGCCTTTGATCAGGAAGGCATCGAAATCCCGTGGCCGCATGTGAAACTGTACTACGGTGAGCAAGCATCTCGGCCCCGTGTCATGTGTCCTTCCTGCAACTTCGGGAACTCTCGGGACAGCAAGTTCTGCGCTCAGTGCGGCTCTCTGCTTGAGAGGACGTTCCCTCCGCACGAAGCCTAGCTCCGCGCCGTCCCATCGGGACGCTCCTGCCGGGCGCGCTTGACAGCCTCGCCAGGAATGTCCTTGTCCGGGTTCAGAACACTGACAAGGCACTGACCGGCATGCGGTCTGAGTTGCGCGTCTTCGGTGAACACCTGGAGCCTCTGTGACGGATCTACGACGAACAGCGGGACTATCGCGTCACCGTAGTACTCGAGGAAGGCCTCGAAGTCGAACTCCTCTGTCAGACACGTCACCTTGACAGTAGCGCCCCGTACGAACAGACTCGACAATCTGGAGTAGGTCCACTCGGCGCCAAAAAGGACTCTGCCGCGCAGTCGAGGGGACAACTCGCTGCGGGGACTTCCTCCACTTTCAGGAGAGACCTGGTACACCTCACTACGCCCAAGCACCGGCGATAAGTGCAGCACGGCAAGTGAATTGAATTCGTCCACGGGACTCAAGGCGAACAACCTGCCCAGACCGCCCAGGTCCAGTTCGTCCAGCGCGGACTGAGACAGGACGCTGGCATAGACAGCACGAAGTCCAAGCATCCGCGCAGCCGCAAGATGAGGCCAGCTGGAGTCCACGACAAGCACCTTCACTCCCTGCTCTCCGAGCGCAGCAGCAATTTCCCGCACCCATGTATCGGCCCCCACTATGAGCGCGCCCTGTGGATTGCGCTCCGCGATGCCAAGCCTTCGCGCAAGCGGGGTGGCGGACAGCCCATAGACGACAACGGTGCCCACGATTATGAGGAACGTGATGGGCACGACGAGGTCGGCGCCGGGGCTGCCTATGGCCTCCAGCTTGAGCGCGAAGACGGATGCAACAGACGCCGCCACGATACCTCGAGGAGCAAGCCCCGCGATGAACAGTCTCTCTCGCAACGCCAGGCGTGAGCCTGCCGTGGAGAGGAGAACCGAGAGTGGTCGTGCGACCAGAATCAGCACGGCCAGGAAGACCAGACCACGCGGCGCGATAGCCAACATCGCAGTGAAGTCCACGCGCGCACCGAGTATTATGAAAAGCGCCGAGATGAGCAATACGCGGAGGTTCTCCTTGAACTCGATGATGTGCGCGATGCTCACGGCACTCTGGTTCGCAAGGATGATGCCCATCACTGTCACCGCAAGCAGCCCCGAGTCCGACTGAAGGACGTCAGACAACGCAAATGCAGCAACGGCCAGCGCAAGTGCCAGCGGACTATGGAGGAAGTCAGGGACCCAGTATCGCTTCAGCGAAAGGACAACCACGGCCGCTCCCAGAGCGCCAAGGAGTCCACCGAAGAGCACTGTTCGAAAGAGAGCAAGCCCGACAGCTGCACTCGCGAGACCAAGACCGCCCGCCTTGATGGCCTCGAACACAAGGACGACGAGCACCGCTCCTATAGGGTCGAGGACAACGCCTTCCCATCTGAGGACCGGACCGGAGCGGCCCGAAGGCCGAAGATGCAGCAACAGCGGCACGATGACCGTGGGGCCTGTGACAACCAGTATTGCGCCCAGCAAGACGGCAACCTGTAGGTCGAGTCCGAACAGAGCAACCGCCGAGACAGTGGCAATGGCCCAGGTTACGAGCAGTCCGAGGGTGAGAAGTCGTCGGACCGCCCGGCCGGAGCGCCGAAGGTCCGCCCGACTGAGGGTGAGGCTTCCTTCAAACAGGATGATTGCAACTGACACGGACACTAGTGGAAGGAGTGCTTCACCCAGAACCGCGTCCGGTTCCAGCAAGCCCAATACAGGCCCCACTATGAATCCTGCCGCCAGGAGGACGAGAACCGAGGGCAACCGGAGCGCCCACGCCAGCCACTCGGCTGCGATGCCGAGGGCCAAGACAAGTGCAATCACCACTATCAGGCTCTCGCTCATGATGTCTCTCTCAGATTCCCTCCATCACTCATCTCAAGCCCTACGGAATCCGAGCCGGTTGCGCGGTACTGCACGGCACCATCGATAGAGTACAACCTTTCGATGATTTCGGGGCAACACGCGGATGACCACGCCTTCACTCGAAAGAAACGGTGCACTGGACTCGGTTCAGGCAGCCATCGCAATTGTGCTCGATAGACCTCTTCCGCAGGGGAATGCGCTTCTGATGGGATCATGAAGGTGCCGCAGCAGGGACCACATCCGCGCCAAGGGGCTCCTGGGCATCCTATCCCTTTCGACAGCGGTGGCACGCTCGAGCTTGTATTGCATGCAGTGACTGGCTACCATACCAGACAGGGCCAGAAAGGGAGGATCGGCCATGTTGCTACTGCATTTCTTCACTCCAAAGATTGCCCACAGTTCGTACATCCTCGCAGGAAGCCAGACATGTGCCGTTATCGACCCACGCCGAGACGTACAGGTGTACATCGACGCGGCGAAGTCGCTCGGCATGAAGATTACACATGTGCTGGAGACTCATTTGCACGCTGACTTCATCTCGGGGCACCTCGACCTTGCCGAGAAGACAGGAGCAACAATATACGCTCCGAAATCGGCCGGCTGCGCGTTTGACCACGTAGCACTCTCTGAAGGTGATGAGATAGCTTTCGAGGACATCGTTCTGCAAGTGCTGGAGACACCGGGGCACACACCAGAGCATATCTCGTACGTGGCCATCGACACGTCCCGAGGAGCTGAACCGGTTGGCGTCTTCTGCGGAGACACGCTCTTCGTCGGAGACGTGGGCAGGCCCGACCTTTTCCCCGGCAAGGCCGAGGAACTCGCGAAGTCCCTGTTCTCCAGCTTGCACGACAAGCTGCTGAAGTTGCCGGATTTCTGCGAGGTACTTCCAGCGCATGGAGCCGGCTCGCTGTGCGGCAGGGCCTTGGGCGCCAAGTGGAGGAGCACGATTGGCTATGAACGCTTGTACAACTCGGCGCTCCAGATACGGGAGAGAAATGAGTTCGTCAAGTCGTTGACCACGGGAATGCCGCCTGCGCCAGACCATTTCAGTCGTTGCAGCGCAATCAACGGGAAGGGCCCCGTGCTTGTCAGCTCGCTCCCGGTACCGGAGGAGATGGAGCCTGTTCGATTCGCCAGGGAGGCCCAGAAGAAGGACTCTGTCGTGCTGGATATCCGTCCCTACGCAGCCTTCGGAGGACAGCA
>CAZQML010000164.1:0-4113 GCA_964594245.1 uncultured Dehalococcoidales bacterium
AGTCACCCGAACCTCTACACTGACCGGTCCCTGATGCGCAGTCGCCCGAACCATCGCACTCACCGGTCCCCGATGTACAGTTGCCTTTACAATCACCGCAGTCTGTGGGAGGGGATGCCACCTCCGCGTTGTTGGAAGCTCCGAACGAAGGGAGTGTGGCCCCGTCTCCGGATCTTAGGCCTGGAATGTCGTCAGCAGCCAGCGCCATTCCTGCACCCAGCACCAGCAGCGGCACTGCCACCGCCAGCGCTATAGCTGCCTTCTTGCCTGTTGTCATCTGCCCTCCTTGTTTCTGGTTCATATGTTGGTCCCGTCTTCGCACAGGCATGCTACCAGTGACACGTGAAGGGCGCATGAATTTTGTCGCGTGATTGTGTGAATGAATCCACACGTGATGACACTCTGTCGGCCTTGTTTGACAGACGGTCGAGGTTGGGTCGTGTACCGCAGACATGGGTCTCTGCAACTGCTGCATTCCCTTGGATAAGGGAGGAAAGCGGAATATGACCTCTAGTCCTCGTGTTGTACTGCAGAGCTTGTCGTGACGAACTGCTCTTCTGCGCACGTTGTCCGTGACGAGTTTCTTGCGGAAAGGTGGCTCTGAGAGTGGTGGTAGAATACGTCCGCATATGTCTGTCCTGCGCTTGCCATTTGCCTGCGGCGAACGCATTTCCCGCCCTGGCGGAGAGGATGCTGATGGGCCGCCGTGTATCCGGCGTCCGGAGCGGAATCTGTGTGATTGTTCCACGAGTTCCCGACAGTTCTTCTGTCGGTATGTGCCTTGAAGGAGGTGGCCCGATGCGTTTCAACGACATCCTCGGCGGACTCTTCGGCAGGAAGAGAGGGTCGCGCAATTCCTCGACAGGTCAGGACGTAGGAGTTCGTCGTCGCATCAGCGCGGATGACCGTGCGCGCCAGGAGCAGTTTCGCAAGGCTGCATCGAAATATCACGGCGTCTTCAGCGAGGAGTTCGCAAGGACGCTTGAGGCTGCCGACCAGGGGCTGACGTTCCCGGACGCGTCGGACGATGTGCTGGAGTATCTCGGCAACATCGAGCCCCTCGGGCTTTCCGAGGAGGAGAAGAGCGTGGCGAGGGAGTGGACTAAGGAGGTGGTCGAGGAACGCGGTCTAAGCGCAGTGTGGAACTCGCGTCTGCGTCTCAAGCTAGAGCTACGCTACCTCACGCTGGAGGCGGGACTCCAGGTGGGACACCATCGGCCTCCGGAGGACGAAAGGAAGTAGTAGTGGACTGTGCCAGCATCAGGACACAGTCCGTGCTCTATTGGCTGCAAGAGACACCCTGGGAGGGGCGCGAGTATGTACAGCATCCCTTTGGCATCGAGCGGCAGTGGCCGAGCTGTGCAGGGGGGGCCTCGCATGCGAAGCTCCATCTGTCATGTGGCGCGGGCAGGAAGAGCAACTGCGGAGGATGAAGAAGGAGGAGAGGCCGGGCAATAGAAGAGGGCAGTGGCCGTACATGGGAGGAGTCGAGTAGCAACGAGGCCCTTCCCGGTGACACGGCAGCCCGGCGCCATTCATCATGCAGGAGCCAACTCACCCGACGGAAGAATTCCTTGACTACGAGCGCCTTCGGGAGCTT
Source organism: uncultured Dehalococcoidales bacterium (assembly GCA_964594245.1). Classification (GTDB taxonomy): domain Bacteria; phylum Chloroflexota; class Dehalococcoidia; order GIF9; family AB-539-J10; genus SKVJ01. Next base: position 1,601 of record CAZQML010000164.1, read on the forward strand.
GTATCGGCGAGGCGGAGCGTACGTCGCTTCCGACAAGACCCCGTCCCTGGTGAGCTTGTCGCGAAGGTGCTCGACGTTGCCCGGCTGTCTCCGTCGGCAGCGAACAGCCAGCCATGGGAATTCGTCGTGGTGGATGATGCGGAGACCCGTCGCCGCATTGCGCTGGCGGCGGCATCCATCTTCCGAGAGACGCGCAAGAAGGACCCAACCTTCGAGTGGAGCGTCTCTGTTCAGCCTTTCCTGTACCAGGCACCGGTGCTCATACTGGTGCTCGGCGACCGTCGGATGCTGGCGGCCTACCCCAACATGCTGAGGGGCAATGTGCTCCTTCGTCAGAGCCTCTCCAACTGCAGCTATGGACTCCAGCTTGCGGCCGCGAGCCTCGGCCTTGCGACCGCCTGGGGAACGCTTCAGGGCGGCAGACCCGAAGTGGAAATACGGGAACTCCTTGGCATCCCGGACGTGTTTACAATTGACCACATCATTCCGCTCGGCTACGCGGATGAAGAGGAAGGGCTAAGGGCGATGGCACTCCAGCCTGCGCGGGAGCGAGCGGCACACCGACGGCCGCTTGAGGCTATCGTTCACTGGGGACGCTACGACGCCTCCAGGCTGCGCTCGGACGAGGCTGTTGAGGAGTTCATCTGGTCTGAGACGGTGACGCGGGTGCGGCGGCAGACTTAGGAATACGGGAACATGTTCGGCTCTGAGCCGTACTTGTCCTTCCAGATATCAACCACCTCGTTCAGCCCGACCCAGCGTATCAGCCCCTGCTCCGTCTCCTCGCTGAACGACCGCAGTTCGTGCAGGAACTCCTCGACGTAGGCTGGCTTCAGCATCTCTCCCTGGCGTACGAAGACTGTCTGCGTGTAGAGCTTCGCACTGTCTAGCTCACCGTTGCGTTGGTGTTCAAGCAGGTCGCGCAGACCGTCCCACCCTTTCATGTAGCCGCCGATGTGGGGGAGAGGCGCGCTGTCATCGTGCTCGGTAAAGTGCCCGGCGTCCTTCGGCTTCCAGATGCCTGATATCCACAGGTCTTCCTCGTTCTGGTGCCCTGAGGTGCCCGCTCCCCAGATGACCTCCGCCTGCCACTCACACTCGAATTGCTGTCCGGATATCCCGTGGCAGAGATGTTCCAGTTTCGAGTCCTCCGGCGGAAGCGCGATGAAACCTCCCGCGAGATGTGATACGGGGACACCTGCCTGCTCGTGCAGGTGTGCGACATCGGCGTAGGTGAAACGTGTCTCGTGGGCATGTGGGTCGACCTCGAAGTCAAGGTTCTGCACGAGGTAGCAGAGCACGTTCTTGTCGCCGGTGGAGTGACTTCCCTCGTCGAACTTGAGCACACCGAGGACGAAGTCCCAGTCCGACTGGAAATTGAACGCGACTCCCTCCGAGTGGAGCATCCTGGCGAACTCGACCGTGGCGTTGCGATTCTGTAGGAAGTATTCGCGGTCCTCGGAGTATGCGATTGCGGTCGCGTTCTTGGGCTGCTCATTGTGACAGACGATTGAGACGTAGACAGGAGCAACCCCGGGCGAGGTGTCGGTTGCGGGAGCCCGTGGCGCACAGGCGACGGCGAGAAGGAGAAGCAGCAACGTGATGCCGAGGTGTCTCATCAGCAGCCTCTCCTTCAGTGTAGCAGGAAGAGAATGTCACTGCGCGGGCAGCCAGGCGCCCTCGACAGTGTGCAACCGGCCATGAGTGTACGCTTGCCGTGGAGCCCGAACAGATTCAGGACGCCCATGACAGCTTCCCGGGCAGTCACTCCTGTCTCATTCTGCGGGACACAGGGCCTAGTGCGAGGTCGACGGCAGAATCTCGCTGCGCGTTTTAACTGGCCCGTTGCCGCTCTCGCGCTTTGTCAGGATGGCAGCCTGTGAGGCGGCGAATCGTGCGACCGGGACACGGTAGGGTGAGCAACTCACGTAGTCGACGCCTATCTGGTGGAAGAACTTGACGGACTCGGGGTCCCCGCCGTGCTCGCCGCAGACGCCTATCTTCAGGTCGACATTCGTGCGCTTGCCGCGCTCAACGCATGTCTGCATCAGCTCGCCCACTGCCGACCGGTCGATGGTCGCGAACGGGTCCTTCTTCAGGATGCCCCTGTCGACGTAGGCCGGCAGGAACGTGCCGATGTCATCCCGGCTGAACCCGAAAGTGGACTGGGTCAGGTCGTTTGTGCCGAAGGAGAAGAAGTCCACGTATCGCGCGAGCCTGTCTCCGATGAGCGCGGCCCTGGGCAATTCAATCATGATGCCGAAGTGGAAGCTGGACTCGGGGAAGTTCATCTCGGAGCGCACCTGCTCGGCCGTGTTGAACACCAGCTCTCGCAGGAGGGCCAACTCCTCCTCCATACTGATGAAGGGCAGCATGATTTCCGGCAGCACGGTGACGCCGTTGCGCATCAACTCGTAGGCAGCTTCGAGGATGGCGCGGACCTGCATCTCGTATATCTCGGGGAACGTGATGCCGAGTCGGCAGCCGCGGTGGCCGAGCATCGGGTTGAACTC
>CAZQML010000165.1:0-8393 GCA_964594245.1 uncultured Dehalococcoidales bacterium
TATGGCAAATGCAACATGGTCATCGTGGGCGCGGCCATGCGCAAACTCGTTCACATCATCTTCGGAGTGCTCAAGAGCGCAAGGCCTTTCGACGCCACCATTGCGATGAGTCAATCTTGACATCCAAGACGGTATCTACATCCGGAACTACCTCGCCGCGCCCACCGGGCACGTGCAACGTGCCCGTGCACCTGCAACCACCACCCCGGCATGATGGGCGCATGGTAGATGGCTGTCCCCCTGGCAGGGGCGTACTCCTAACCTGACAGGAGGAAGCTGAGGGTGCCCCCTGTCGTCACCTCGCTACGGAACGACAGGATGATGTACACCGTGTTGAAGCCGTCGCCAACTGTCGGCAGGTCGACTTGCGCCGAACTGTCTCCCGTCTCCAGGATGTTGTCATCCCATTCGATGACGAACGTATCGACGTCGATGCCGGATACTGACAGGCCGGGCGAGGCGGAGTTCCAGACGTTGTACCAGGGGCTCGCCGTGTTGGAGAGGTTGTGGCCGTTCATCTTGATTTGATCGTCCGAGATGAGACTGTCGCCCTCCCCGACGAAGACCGTGACCTTGGCGGCGATATCTTCTCCCGCCACCGGTTCCGGCACGAGGAAGCCGCTGATCCTGCCGCCCGGGGAGCCGTCCCCATCGAAGTCCGGATTCGTGTGCCACGCTTCCGTGAACTCGAAATCCGGGTTCTGAATGTCGAAGAGGTATAGTTGGTGTCCCTCTGTCTCCGGACTCGTGTAGATGACGATGAGCGACCAGCCGCAATGGCAGTACTGATGGCGCAGCGGTTCGCAAGGAGGTGAAGTCGTTCCGGGCGCGGGTGTGCCGAGAGGGTAGCCGGTCTGCTCGTAGGGAGCGGAGGGCACGTACAGATTGAAGGAGTAGCCGGGGTCAACTTCATTCGTGGCCGGCTTGTGCCCGAGTGTGTAGGTCCCGCTGGCGTTGTTGTTGAGATAGCCATCCAATATCCACTGTCGAACGCTGTCCGTCACATCCGCGAAGCAGCAGTAGGACCACGTACCCTCGAAGGTGTCGTCTCCCGGCAAATCCTCCGAGGGCTCAATGCTCCAGATGTCGGCGGTCACCTCGAGAGGCGCGGAACCTCCTGCCTCGCAAAGCACCAGGTTGGTGCGCGCGGAGTCCTCGATCAGCGCCCGGAGATTCTCGGCCGTCGGGTTGTCGGGGTACTCGAGGCTGCCGCCGCCGCCGCTCGTCACGCTGACTGTGATATCGTCCAGCTCGCAGTACTCGGAGCTGCCCTCGAAAGCGCCGTTCGGAAGCTGGAAGCGTATCAGGAAGCTGTCCGATATGTAGTCACGGCCGTCATCGCTGCCGAGCGATTGCAGGTCGACGCTGTAGCGACTGCTGGAACTGCTTGGGCTGCTGGGCAACGAGCCGTTGCCGGGAATCTGCGCATTCTGCACGCTGTAGTGCCAGGGACCCCACACGCCGTTGCTGTCGCGGATGGCGTACATCAGGGAGTCGCCGTTTTCGATGTTCGAGTAGTAGGTCCATTGCAGCCAAGACACCGTGACGGGTTGTCCCGAGTACTCTGCGAGCGCGAGCGCGTTCTTCAAGATGAGATCGTGGCCGTAGCTGTCGACCCTGTGCCCGTCAAAGATGCCGCCCCGGCTGTAGCCGTAGTAGTACCAGCTCCAGTCGTTGTGGTATCCGTTTCTGGTCCAGTTGTTGAAGTTGTTGCACGCGTCTTCGAAGATGATGGTCTCATCCCCCGACGCGTCGTATCCGTGCCAGTCTATCCACCCCGTCCAGTAGAGAAATGCAGCCTCGGGGATGCCCTGGGTCGGGATGCCGTTTTCGCCGGTGTCGTCTGTCTGGATGGTTGCGCTGCTCTCCTTGTAGAGCCGGTTCCTGTAGCGGTCGCTGCTGCCGGTTGGTTCCAGCAGACTGCCGCCCGTCGCGATGTAGTCACCGGCGATAGCCGCGCTGAGCCGTCGTATCTCAGACCTGGCGGTGTAGGCATCGATCGTTGTGCTTGTGCCTTCGGTTGCACTCGTGGCGGTCGAGCTGATGCGGAACACGCGCACGTCTGCATCCCAGGCGTAGTCGACGTCGGACACGCCCGTCGTGGTGACCCACGCGAGGGCCGTGTCCGGCAATCCAGCACCACTGCTGCTGAACTGGAACGTCACCGTGGCCGTGATCGGGTAGTCGCCGAGGTCAATCCCGGGAAGGTCCGTGAATAGCACGGCGGGGTTGAAGTCCCAGAGTATCGCCTGTCCACTCTTGTACGCCTGTGTGGTTGGTACGCAGTAGTAGTCGTCCAGCGGGTCCTCTTCGAGATTGCTGGACTCTGCGTCGTAGGTGAATCCCGGAGGGAGCCAGATTCCCAGTACGTCCACTTCGAGTTCATCCCAGTCCGGGTCGGTCACATCCTGGTAGTTGTACGTCAGCTTGATGCGGTAGGTTGCCGCGTCGACCACGGTGCCGGTTACAATGAGCTTCGCGTCGTCTATGATTGTCTGTGCCTCGATGTGGGAGGGGGCGTCTATGCCCAGGGGCACCCATTCGTTCTCAATGGTGATGTCGACATCCTTCGCATTCAGCTCGGGTGCGCTTGCCGTACCGGGATAGTCGGAGTAACTGTAGTCGGTTCCATCGTAGCCCGAGAATGCGTAGCGGTCGTAGTCCGGGAACAGCGTCTCGAGCTCATCTGCCTTGATTTGCCACAATGCGTCCTCGACGCCCGCGTCCGCTGAATAGAACTCCTCGATCGTTGTCTCGTAGACTCCCCCCGTGAGCAGGCCGGTGGCGACCATGTCGAGGAGCGGCGGCAGCATGAGTCCACCGACCGCAAGGAGCATCAGTACTGCAACGAAGGCTTGTCCCTCCTGTCTCCTGGCGAAATTCGAAAGGGTCTGCCCTGCCGCGTTCGCAAGACGGCGGCACCGCTTCCGGTCGAGCTCCAGTCTGTTTGGCGCCATCTGTGTCATGCGGATGCCCTCGGTCGTATCTCGTACGTCCTTGTGGATGATTCCTGCCCGACCAGCGCGGTGACCACCAGCCGCACCACTTCCTTCTCGGCGGACGACCATTCGAATCTCGTTCGGGCTGCAAATGACTCCGGGTCAATGCTGTCGTCCAGGTCTTCTGCTGCTACGTAGGTGTCTGTGATGGAGCCATTCACCTTCAGGGTCCTCTGGAGCTCCTTCAGGCTGCTGCCGCCGACGGTGACGAGCGAGTAGGCGACTTCCATATGGTCGCCATCCCAGTCGGTCCACTCGAGGATGAGCACCTCTGTGCCGCTGATGCTCACGTCCTGATCGACGGCAATCAGCACGGTGCCGGTATTGCCGTAGTTGTTGTCGGGGACTACCTGGGCCTGCACTGCATCGCGGCTGACCCAGGCGCCCGCCCGCTGTACCTCGGTGTAGGCGCCGACGGCGTCGTTGGCATAGTCGCTTGCCTTCACTACCTGGTAGAAGATGCCTGCCACACCTGCCACGATGAGGGCCGCGATCGGCAGAGCGATGATGAGCTCCACCAGGGACGTGCCCCTCTCTCCGTGTAGTACGCGCATCACCGGTTCACCTTGATCGTCTTAGTTGTCAACAGAAGAGTGGCGCCGCGGAACACCTGGACGGTAATCTCCTGCATTCCCTGGTCGAGTCCTCCCGCGAGGGGGTTGTGAGTGGAGGCATCTATCGGCGTGCCTGCCACGGTCACGGAGAACCCCGAATAGTGGTCGGCGAGCGCCGTCCTCGATTCGTCCCAGGGAGGCGCGCTGCCGGGCACCTGGTATGAGAAGCCAAGTCCCCAGTAGGGGGACTGCTTGATGTACTCCATCTCGCTTCGCGTCAGGCTCTCCGCCGTGGTCTGCTCATACTGGACGGTCACTCCGGCCCGGGAGGTGTATGCCGCGCCCATGAATGCTGTGGCAATAACGCTGAAGATGAGGAGCGCGATGAGGACCTCTATGAGCGTCTGCCCCCGGCTTGCACCGGAGAGTGTGGTCCTGCCCCAGTTGATCTTCATCCGCGTCTGTCTCGCCCCGCGTGCTCAGAAAGCCTGGCCGAATATCCCGTACATTGCAGACAGCATCGACACGGCGATGAATCCGACGATGCCGCCGATGACGATGGTCAGAGTCGGGGTGAGCATCGCAATCATCGCCTTTGTCTTCTCATCCGACTCGGCCTCGTAGCTCTCTGCCACGGTGGATAGCGTGTGGTCAAGATTGCCTGTCTCCTCACCCACGGCTGTCATCTGGACCATCAAGGGGAGGAAGAGCCTGTTCCTTCTCATGGGGGCTGACAGCCCGGCGCCGGCAATCATGGCCTGCTGTACGTCGAGGAGTGCCTGCCGCATGGCCTTGTTGCTCGCACCCTGCACGACAAGCGTCATTGCGTCCGGCAATGGAAGACCGCTGCCATAGAGGAGCGACAGGCTTCTGCAGCCCTGCGATAGCTCGTTCAGCAGGTTGATGCGGCCGACACGCGGCATTGTGAGCATCCATCTTGCCCATATGAGACTCCCTGAGGGTGTTCGTGACCACAGGAACACGATGGCCACCAACGCCAGCGTACCGACCGCTGCGTACAGGCCGTAGGCTTGCGACCAGTGTGTGAAACCGAGCAGGGCTCGAGTTGTCGCCGGCAGTTCCGCGTCGAAGGACTCATAGAGGCCCATGAACGAGGGCAGGACGTACGTGACCAGTATGCCGATGACCACAATGGCCACGAGGATGACAACCACCGGATATGTGAGCGCGTTCTTCACGCTCTTGCGGGTCAGGTAGCTGCGCTCCATGTAGTCGGCCGCGCGTCGCAGGACAATCTCGAGCGTGCCCGTCTTCTCTCCCACAGCCACCAACCTGTAGTACAGCGCAGGGAACAACCTCCCGTGACGGCTCATTGCCTCAGACAACGGCGCTCCTCCCCTGACGTCCGAGATAACTACCTTGAGTATCTTCCTGAGCGCCCGGTTCTCTGACTGGGCCTCGAGCAGATCCAGGGATGTTACGACGTCCGTGCCGGACTCCATGAGGAGTGCAAGCTGCCTGCTGAACATGATGAGTTCAAGGGGCTTCACACCGCTCGTGAGCTCCATGCCCAGCTTGCCGGCCCGGAAGAACGGCACGACTTCCTTGAGACTCAGCACGCTGTACCCGCCGTAGGCGAGCATGTCAACGGCTGCTTCCTCGCTGCTTGCACTCAGCTTGCCTTTGACAACCCGGTTGTCTTCCGTGCGCACGACGTATTCGTAGTTCATGTCAATCGCCTACTCGATGAAATACGCGTTCCTGAGGACCTCTGCAGGCGTCGTAACGCCCTGCTGTACCTTGAGCATTCCGTCCTTCATGAGGGGCACCATCCCGTCTTCTATCGCCTGTTTTCTTACCTCAGCTGTGCCCGCGCCTTTGAGGATCATCATGCGGATGCTGTCGCTGATAGGTAACACCTCGAAAAGACCGATTCTGCCCCTGTATCCGGTGTGATTGCAGAGGTCGCAGCCCCCGCCGTACAGGAACTTGCTCCTGTGCTCGCCAATCTCGTTGTGGTAGGCGAGTTGCTCCATGAGCGTCCCCTCTCTCTCGACCGCGCAGTCGGGACAAACGCGGCGGGCCATGCGCTGTGCCACGACGCCGATGATTGAGGACGATACCAGGAAAGGCTCGATTCCGAGGTCCAGGAGCCGGAAGATGACACCGATGGCATCGTTGGCGTGCACCGATGAGAGGACGAGGTGGCCGGTGAGAGCCGACTGCACGGCGATGCGCGCTGTCTCCCCGTCCCGGATCTCACCTACCAGAATCGTGTCAGGGTCGAGCCTCAGAATGGAGCGCAGGCCACCTGCGAAGGTCAGGCCGGCCTTGGGGTTGACCTGTATCTGGCTGATGTTCCCGAAGCGGTACTCGACCGGGTCCTCGATGGTGATTATCTTCTGTGACGTCTTGTCCATCTGGTTGATGGAGGCGTAGAGCGTCGTTGTCTTGCCTGAGCCCGTCGGGCCGCTGATGAGAATCATCCCGAAGGCGACCTTGAGCATGTTCTCATACTGCGAGAGTGCCTCCTTCGAGAACCCGAGTTCCGGCAGGTCAACGAGGCCGAGTGACTTGTCGAGGAGCCGCATGACCGTTGCCTCACCATGGACCGTGGGCACTGTTGCCACGCGTATGTCGACCTCGCGTCCCTTCGTCTCTGCAGAGAACTGCCCGTCCTGCGGGCGGAGGTGGTCGGCGATGTTCATATCGGCAAGTATCTTGACCCTGGACGTCAGCGGGAGGTGGATCTTGACGGGCAGCGACATGACCTCCTGAAGCGTGCCGTCAATACGGTAGCGAACGCGGAGACTGCCCTCCTGCGGCTCCAGGTGGATGTCTGACGCGCGGGCCTTGGTTGCCTCGTCGATGATGAGCCGGAGCGCGCTTGCCACGGGAGTGTCCTCCGCTGCCTCGATGAGCGATTGCTCATCCATGTCCTCGCCGGTTGCTTTGATACGCGAAATCTGCTCCTCGATCCCTCCGAAGCCGCGGTAGTTCAAATCTATGGCGTCGCGCACCTCGCGTTCGGTCGAGGCGACGGGGTCGATTCTCATCCTGCTCTGAAGGCCCAGTGCCTCCAGGGCAAAGATGTCTGATGGGGTTGCCATGGCCACCTGGAGAGCGTCGTTGACTATCGCCAGCGGAACGGCCTTGAATCGCCGGGCCATCGACTCGGGGATGAGCCCGAGCACGGCGGAGTCAGGGCGGGTCTTTATCACACGGACTGTCGTGTCGGGCTGCCCGAGTATCTCATCCACCGCCGTCTGCAACCCGGCATCGGATGGAGTCTCGGCTTTCGGTGCCACTTCCTCTCCCGGAGCCCTGGGGATCGTGATGGCGCGTATGCGCTGGAGCCCCGCGAACTGCTGTGCCTCTGGTGTGAGCGTGCCAGATATGAGGACAATCTTCTCCTGAATGCCCGCGTCGTATGACTTGGCGTCGAACACGGAGATGCGACTGAGCGTCACATGCTCTCCGGGAATATCATCGATGCCCAGCCTGTGAGTGATGAAGCCATCGTCGAATGTCGCGAGTGCATCAAACGTGTACTCGGCACCGGAACGCCCCGTGAGCTTCGCATTCCTCTCTATCTTGTATCCGAGGGCGGCGAGCGACTCCATGACGTCCGTCCTGCTTTCCCACCTCGTTACGCTTGTGGCCTCGGGCAGAATCGAGGGCGCCGGCGTGGCAAGGAACTCTTCGAGGCTCTCTTTGTTGAACACCCGAATGCGCTGGTTCTGCGCGAAGCGCTCCGCGACGCTGTCGAGAGCCGGCATGGCGATGAATACCTTGTCCCGGATGCCGCAGTCATAGCACTTGTCGTCGAATGCGAAGACGGACCCCAATCCCAGCTCACCTTCACCGTTGGCGCTCGCGATGTCCACAGCAATCGTGTACGTTATGAACCCGTCGTCGCGGGTCGCGAGGATGTCGAATGAGTGCGGGGCGCCCGACCGACCCGTGCGGCTGGCCCCGTCCCCATCTTCGCTGACGGCATAGTCCTGCTGACCGAGTCGGTCAACGAAGCGTGCGAGCAGTTTCTTGACATCGGGGGTCAAGGTGGCCTTCATGCCCTCATAGTACCACAGAGGGTGCATACGACCAACGTGCCTGCAAATCTGCGCGCATATTGTTGTCCGCCGAGATTGTCCTCCCTGGAGGACAGCGTCGGGTGGTGGGTGCAGACGCAGGGGTCGTTCGTGAACGGCCCGGAGGCCGATGAAGGTCACGTCAGCAGCCTGCGGTTGCCCGAAGGGACATGGCCGTGGTTCGTGATGTAGGGGCACGTTGCACGTGCCCGGCGGGGGCATGGTAGTGGTTCCAATGTAGGGGCCGTTCGTGAACGGCCCGGAGGCCGATGAAGGTCACGTCAGCAGCCTGCGGTTGCCCGAAGGGACATGGCCGTGGTTCGTGATGTAGGGGCACGTTGCACGTGCCCGGTGGGGGCATGGTAGTGGTTCCGATGTAGGGGCCGTTCGTGAACGGCCCGGCCATCGTCTGGAACCACGGTTGTAGCCGAAAATCAATCGTGGAAACCTTATGGCTGCCGCAGACATCGACTCTCCAGATGGCGCCAACCCCGTGCGGCACACAATCACCGGGCGCTTCTCGAAGCGCCTCTACACGGAACCACAACACTTCATCCTTCCCCCACGGGCAGACACAGAGGTCCGCCCCTACCGATAACTGGACGATCCCACCCTGCCAACCTCCCACCCTCTCCCCGGGCACGTGCAACGTGCCCCTACACCGAATCACAACACTTCGCCCCCACCACGGGCGGACACAGAGGTCCGCCCCTACCGATAACTGGACGATCCCACCCTGCCAACCTCCCACCCTCTCCCCGGGCACGTGCAACGTGCCCCTACACCGA
>CAZQML010000166.1:0-19297 GCA_964594245.1 uncultured Dehalococcoidales bacterium
CATCTACTACCCCTTCGCCGTATGGATGGGCGTGCTGCGTGTGCGCGTCGGCAGGTTCTTCCTCTACACGCTGTTGGGCAGGACCCTGAAGAACCTCCTGCTTGCCTATCTCGGCTACTTCGGCATCCGGACGGTGCTGCAGTGGCTCGGCGTCACCGTCTGACTTGTACTGGCGTTCCCCCATACGGTATATTTGTTCCTCAACGGGGCTGTAGCTCAATCGGGAGAGCGTCTGACTGGCAGTCAGAAGGTAGTGGGTTCGAATCCCATCAGCTCCACCAAAATGCCAACTCCAGACAATCCTTCAGCGTCGCCTGTATCGCCGCTCGACCGGGGGACTCCTGTTGTCTGCTATCGGTCCTGCACGTGAAGTCGCCGGTTCCTGTTGGCCTCAACGGGCAGCGTCCGCGCCTGATTCGCCCTTCATTGAATTCCTGCGAGGCAGCGAATACAATAGCGCGAACCTGGGAAGGGCGTAGGCACCTTGCAAGGTGCGCGCAAGTCCGGGTTCAGCCGGACTCCTTGCCTATATCCAGTACACACTCACTGCGGACAACATGACGTCGAGAGACAAGGTCCTCCTCTATTTCAAGTTCGCCTTGAACCAGGTCCTGAGGGACCCCCTGGCAATTCCCCACAACTTCTCGAGAATCATTAACCTGGTTCTGCTGGTCCGACGGGGCGAGAAACGAAGAGTGGCGAATGAAGTGCGGCTGGGCATTCCCATCCCCGATACATGTGTCTTCTCGGTCACCTGGCGCTGCAATCTTGACTGCAGAGGCTGTTATGCAAAGAACTATGGGCCGAAGAAGGAATTGCAGCTCGCAGAGGTCATCAAGGCAGTCAATGAGTGCTCCGGTCTCGGAACCTACATCTTCGTAATCGCCGGTGGCGAACCACTTCTCGTCAACGGAATAGTCGAAGAGCTGTCGAAGCTCAAGAACGCCTTCTTCCTGCTGTTCTCAAACGGGACCCTGCTGGACTCGGAGCGCGTGCGACAGGTGAAAAAGGCGAAGAACATAATGCCGATAATCTCCATTGAGGGAGGAGAGTCCGCCACAGACGACCGTCGAGGGGAAGGTGTTGGCCAGGAGATTGCCCGGGCGATGCAGCTCATGAACAGAAGTCACGTTCCATTCGGCTTCTCCACGATGCTCACTCACCTCAATCTCAGAGAGGTGACGCAACGAGGCTGGGTGGACCAACTCTGGCGAAGGGGAGCCAGATTCGGTTTCTTCGTCGACTACATTCCTATCGAGGGAAACCTCTGTGATGACTTTGTCCTGACTGATGAGGACAGGGCGTACAAGGAAGGGATACTGCTGAAGCGGAAGTCTGAAACAAGGCCGCCCATTTTCAATCTGCCTTCTGATGAGTATGCAGGCGGCGGCTGCAAGTCCGCGGGCAAGGGCTTCATCCATATCAATGCAGATGGCTATGTAGAGCCGTGCCCTTTCAGTCACTATGCAGTCGACAACGTCAGAGACAAACCGATGAGCGAGATTCTGAGCTCTGATTTCTTCGGCAGGCTTCGTGACAGGTTTGCGACCATGGAGAACCCAAGAGGGGAATGCATGCTTTTCGCCAACAGAGATGTCGTGGGACAGATTGCCTCGGAGACGCGGGCATTCTGCACTGAGGGATAGACCGACCATCTTGAATCGTAGCTGCTGACTTGACTGTGTCCGGGCGCCTCCCTTGTCTCACTTGCCGGCTGAGGGCATTTCCTCCGTGGGACCTGACAGAGCCGGGTTCAGCCGGAGTGCCACCAGGATAGGACTGGAAGGCAGAAGGCGGTTGGCTCGAATCCCGTTGGCTCCACCATGTAGAATGCTGTTGGGGTGGTTCGTAGGGCGTGCTATGTCGCCGATGTGGTTGTGTTTCCGAATGGACGTCCCTCGGGGTGCAGAAGCGGTGGCAATGTGTCGCGCGGTGGCGTGCCGGCCATACGGCGAGGATGTGAAGAAGAGATGATGAACAGAACGATACGGGTTGTTCCGGCGCTGCTAACTGACAGTGCATCGGCTCTTTCAACGATGGCACGTGTTGCAACAGGTCTTCACACGTTTGTTCAGATAGACATCATGGACGGGCGTTTCGTTCCTGCTCGTAGTATCACGGCCGATGACTTGCAGTCGACGGTTATGCCATTCGACTGGGAGGCGCACCTGATGGTGCAGGGCCCCGAGACGTACTTCGCCCCGATGAAGCGCGCCGGTGCCCAACGGGTCATCTTCCATCAGGAGGTGTCGGGAGACCCGGTTGCTACCATCCGGGCCGCGAGGGAGTCGGGCCTGGACGTTGGCCTTGCGCTCAATCCGGAGACTCCTGTGGGCACCGTCCTCCATCTGCTGGACCGCCTGGACGTGCTGCTTCTGCTCACTGTGACTCCCGGCTACTATGGCAGCCCGTTCGTTCCGGAGGTCCTCGACAAAGTGCGGGAACTGCGTGCTCTGGCTCCGGCGCTGGAGATCGAGGTTGACGGAGGAGTCAAGGAGAGCAACATAGGAGACGTTGTTCGTTCGGGCGCGGACTCGATCTGCGTGGGAAGCGCTATCTTTCTGCAACCCGACCCGTCCACGGCATATGAGCGGCTGCTGGCACTCGCCAGGAAGGCTGTGTCTGCTCCGTCGGTGGACCGGGCAACCGACTGACACGCGCCGGAGACACACTGACGAACCCGCAAAGCTCCGGTAGAGGTGAAGCGCGCCGCTATTCGGGCAAGGACCGCGGGGCGCGTTGTCTCAATCCGTGTCCGGACCGGCCAGTTTGCTCAGAACCGCACGGAGTTCCAATGGCTCCTCGGAAGGCAACTCTATGTGCAGCACGGCTCTCCCGCGCTGCGAGAGAGCCCTGAAATCACCGGTAGCCTGAGCCTGCGATACGACGTCGAAGCCGTAGGGCCGTCCCGGAATAGGTTCATCTTCCATCTGCCTTGTGGTGAGTATGACGAAGAAGCCCGAGTCAGGGCCTCCTTTGTGGAGCTGGCCTGTTGAGTGCAGGTAGCGCGGACCGTAGCCAAGGGTTGTGGCGGTTCGGCGAGCCACGACAGTGCGGCGGCGGAATTCTGAGAACACGCTGTTGATCCCGGCGGTTTCATGGAAGTACGCCAGAAGCGCAAGATAGGCGGGCGCCCTCAGGTCGCGAAGCCTCTCAACAGCTCCGGCGCGTGGGCCTATGGTTGGCAGCGTGCCTGCAGACACATACTCCGCGAGGACTCGGTCCGTGGCTTCCTTTGCGCTCTGTACGTCCGGCTGGTCGAAGGGGTTGATGCCGAGGAGGGCTCCGGCAACCGCTGTCGCATACTCCCAGCGGAAGAACTCTGCACCGAGGGAGTCACCATCCTTCAGCGTGAAAGTCACGCACGGCAGACCTGCCTCCACGAGTAGCCGAGCATGTCTGTCGCTCTCCTGGTTCGAGTCGCCTTTCAGGCGGATGTACACGAACGCCCTGTCATTCGCGTAGCACTCCGGTGGTGCGAAAGGCTCATCCACTACCGGGACAATCCCCTTTCCATTCTTTCCGGTGCTCTCCGCGAGTAGCTGCTCTGCCCACAATCCGAAGCTTCCGAGTCCTGGAGAGGTGATGAAAGTGAGCTTGTCGCGGCCTGTGCGGACGCAGCCAATCAGATAGGCGCCAAGCCATGCCCCGGGATTCGCGGCAGCACTGGATGAGGTCGCACATGAGTGCGCCATGCGCCGGGCATGATTGAGCATGTGGCTCGCCATGACGCCGGCTATCGCTCCGGGAACAAGGCCGAAGAGCGAGAGCACGGAGAATCTGCCTCCGATGTCAGGTGGGTTCAGGAATAGCCTTCGGAAGCCCTCCTGGCCTGCAAGCTCCGCGAGAGATGAGCCGGGGTCAGTGATGGCGATGAAATGCCTGCCCGAATCCTTTGCCCCGAGTTCGCGCTCGGCCATCGAGCGGAAGAAATCGTACAGAAGGTTCGGCTCGAGGGTGCCGCCCGATTTCGAGGAGACGATAAAGAGGGTCCGGTCGAGTGCTACTTCGCCGGCTAGCGCGTGGACCGCGCCCGGCACTGTGGAGTCAAGGACATGAAGCCTGGGGTGGTTGGCGCCGGTTCTCGCAACCTGGCCGAGGACGTGAGCGCCAAGGCTGCTTCCGCCCATTCCAAGCAGGACAGTGTCTGTGAACCCTTCCTGTTGGACCTCATCCGCGAACTGCAGCAGACACCCTTCGTGTTGCTGCATGGTATCGCCCACGTGAAGCCAGCCGAGACGCTCGCCTATGGCTTCGGGGTCCCCTTGCCACAGTGTCGCATCGTGAGCCCAGATGCGCTCGTTGAGACGGATTCCGTCGATTTCCGCGAGACACTGGTCGACGGAGACCGCCACGTCGGACGGTAAGAAGCCGGAGTCGTAGGATTCAATCGGCGTTGACATCGATATCTGCAGGTCCCTCGTCGTCTTCGTCCTCGACATCTGCAGGTCCCTCGTCGTCTTCGTCCTCGACATCTGCAGGTCCCTCGCCATCTTCGTCCTCGACAGCTGCAGGTCTCTCCACGTCTTCTTCCTCCGGGGGCGAACCTTGCTCGAGCGCCATAATCTTGTCGAGACGTCGCAGATGGCGCTCCTCGGCTGAGAAGCGAGCCATCAGGAATGCGGCCACTATCTCTGTGGCCAGCTCCACTCCTATCACCCGGGCGCCCATGCAAAGGGCATTCATGTCGTCATGTTCCACGCCCTGGTGGGCTGAGTAGGTGTCGTGGCAGAGCCCTGCGCGTACGCCCTTAACCTTGTTGCACGCGATGGATGCTCCAACACCGCTGCCACAGATGACAACCGCGCGCTCAACGTCGCCGGACGAGACAGCTTGCGCAGCCGCAATCGCGAAGTCAGGATAGTCGTCGCTTGAATCGTAGGAATGCGCCCCCAGGTCAACGAAGTCGACTGCGTCTGTCAGCCGCCGCACAAGCTCCTGCTTCAGGTCATAGCCTCCGTGGTCTGCCGCGATGGCGATGCGAAGTTTCAATACCTGCCTCCTTAGAGCACTTGTAGAGCATCCGTGACGATTCTATCAGGCGTCAGTCCAAATTGGCGGTAGAGTTCGGGGCCAGGGGCGGAGGCGCCGAACCTGTTAATACCTATAGCTTTGCCGTCCAGTCCAACGTAGCGCTCCCAGCCCAGTGTGGTTCCAGCCTCCACCGATATCCGGGCGCGGACTTTCGAAGGGAGGACTTCCTCCCTGTAGTCGCGAGGTTGAGCCTCGAATAGCTCCCAGCTTGGCATGGACACGACTCTCAGATTGACGCCGCGGTCGGCCAGAATGCGTGCGGCCTCAAGTGCGAGGTGGACCTCCGACCCGGTCGCCATCATGAGCAACTCGGGCGAGTTGGAAGTCTGCCAAAGCGAGTAGCCGCCGCGCAGCACACCGTCGGCCGAGGCGTAGACGCCCCTATCGAGCACGGGCAGAGACTGTCGGGTTAGAACCAGCGCGGTGGGGCCATCCACGTTCCTGATGGCGGCCATCCATGCCATGGCTGTCTCCGTGGCGTCAGCCGGTCGTATGGTCGTCAGATTTGGCACGGACCTGAGCCCCATGACTTGCTCAACCGGCTGGTGGGTCGGTCCGTCTTCCCCTACGCCGATGGAATCGTGAGTGAACACGAAAACCACACGTATGCCCATGAGCGCCGCAAGCCTCACGGCAGGACGCATGTAGTCGTAGAAGACCAGGAATGTGGCCGTGTAGGGAATCACTCCGCCGTGAACGGCCATCCCGTTGGCGATAGCGCCCATCGCGTGCTCTCTGATGCCGAAGTGCAGATTGCGCCCGCTGTAGTTCGCGGGGCCGAAGTCGCCTTCCCCGTCCAGCAAGGTCTTGGTCGATGGCGCCAGGTCTGCTGAACCTCCAACGAGGTTGCTTATGCGGGGTGCGAGCTTGTTCAGCACCGCGCCTGAGGCAACCCTTGTGGCCATCGGCTTCTCCGCCGGGAGAAACAGAGCTGCAAGCCCCTCGTCCCACCCATCCGGCAGTTCGCCGCGCAGTTGAGCCTCCAACTGGCGCGCTTCCTCAGGATACTCCGAGAGGTAGGATTTCATAGCGGAGTCCCAGTTACCCTGTTGCTGTTGACCGCGGCTGAGCGTCTCCCGGAAGTACGACAGCACATCCGGAGGCACGTAAAAGGGCTCTTCTGCCTTCCACCCAAGACCGATCTTGGTGAGCGCTGTCTCCTCCTCCCCGAGTGGTTCACCGTGTGCCTTGGCCGTGCCTGCCTTATGCGGACTCCCGTATCCGATGACCGTGCGGCACATGACGAGGGAAGGGTGATTGAAGTCCTCTTGGGCTTCCCGCACTGCAGCTTCGACTTCCCCTGGGTTCATGCCGTCGATTGGCCCTACCACCTGCCACCCGTAGGAACGAAACCGCGCTCCGACGTCCTCTGTAAAACTGAGTTCCGTCGGCCCTTCGATAGATATGCTGTTGTCGTCATAAAGGTAGACCAGCTTCCCAAGGCCAAGTTGGCCGGCAAGAGATGCTGCTTCCGACGAGAGTCCTTCCTGAAGGTCACCGTCGGAGACGATGGCGTACACATGATGGTCGATCACGTTGTGTCCCTGGCGGTTGTAGCGACTAGCAAGCCACCGCTCGGCGATGGCCATGCCTACGCCATTTGCGAAGCCCTGGCCCAGAGGCCCCGTGGTTGTCTCGACACCGGGAGTCAGCCCGTATTCCGGGTGTCCCGCCGCCCGGCTTCCCCACTGACGGAATGTCTTCAGCTCTTCCAGTGACAGGTCGTAGCCAGTGAGGTAGAGAAGGGCGTACAAGAGCGCTGATGCGTGTCCTGCCGAAAGCACGAAGCGGTCACGATTACTCCATCCCGGGTTGGCCGGGTTGTGCTTCAGGAAGCGGGTCCAGAGGACGTATGCCATGGCCGCCGCACCCAGTGGGGCCCCCGGGTGTCCGGAGTTGGCCCTTTGCACGGCGTCAATCGACAACGTGCGGATGGTGTTGATGCACAGGTCGTCCAGTCCAGTTCGCTTCACAGTCAGTCGCTCCCTTGTGCAAGCTCAGGCGCTTCCTGCACTCTGCTATGCAGCCCCGGATGAGCCGTCGGGCGTGGTCGCAGTCTCGCTCCGGCCTGTGCGCTCAAACACCAGCGAGCCTTCGGAGGCATCAACGGCAATGGTGTCTCCGTCGCGGAACTCGCCTTCAAGTACTTTGACCGCTAGAGGGTCGAGGACCAGTCGTTGAATCGTTCGCTTCAACGGCCTGGCGCCGTAGGCGGGGTCGAATCCCTCATGGACAAGGACGTCCCGCGCGTTGTCGCTGAGTGAGAGGTCCATGTGCCTGTCCGACAGACGCCGCTTCAACGCATTGAACTGCAGGTCCACGATGCTCCGTATCTCCGGTTCGCCGAGCTGGTGAAAGATGATGATTTCGTCCACGCGATTCAGGAACTCCGGGCGGAAGCTTGCTCTGAGTGCCTCCATGACCCGGTCGCGGATCTCGCCCTCTTGACCGGCCTTCATCTCAAAGATCCACTGGCTCCCCACGTTGCTTGTCATAATAAGGACAGTGTTCTTGAAGGAGGTCGTTCTTCCTTGCCCGTCGGTCAGTCTCCCATCGTCGAGGATTTGCAGTAGGACATTGAAGACATCGGGATGGGCCTTCTCTATCTCGTCGAGCAGGACTACGGAGTAGGGTCGCCTTCTGACCGCCTCAGTGAGCTGTCCTCCCTCCTCATATCCGACGTAGCCCGGTGGCGCACCTATTAGCCTTGCTACCGTATGCCTCTCCATGTATTCCGACATGTCGAGCCGAATCATGGAGCGTTCGTCATCAAAGAGAAACTCAGCCAGCGCCCTGGCCAACTCGGTCTTGCCCACACCGGTTGGCCCCAGGAAGATGAAGCTGCCGAGAGGCCTGTTCGGGTCCTGCAGGCCGGCCCTTGCCCTGCGCACCGCGTTGGCGACCGCCCTGATGGCCTCATCCTGTCCCACAAGCCTTTCGTGGAGGCGTGCTTCCATGCGGAGCAGCTTCTCGATTTCTCCCTCGAGCAGCCTGCTCAGCGGCACACCGGTCCAGCGAGAGACGACTTGTGCTATGTCTTCCTCATCCACCTCCTCCTTGAGAAGCAGTTCTCCTTGACTGGACGACAGTTGTTCCTCTTTCTGTTTGAGTTCCTTCTCCAGGCCGGCGAGTGTACCGTACTTGAGCTGTGCTGCTCGCTCGAGGTCGCCTGACCTCTCCGCGCGCTCGATATCAAGACGCAGTTGCTCCATCCTCTCCTTGAGACGTTGAAGGGCCTGTATCTCTTCCTTCTCGTGCTGCCATTGTGCCTGCAGCTGGCTGCCTTCCTCGCGCAGGTTGGCAATCTCCTTCTCCATGTTTGCAAGTCGTGCTTTCGATGCCTGGTCTTTCTCCTTCTTGAGAGCCTCACGCTCGACTTCAAGCTGGGTGAGACGTCGCTGCACCTCGTCCAACTCAGCAGGAACGCTGTCTATTTCCGTTCGGAGCTTGGATGCCGCCTCGTCCACGAGGTCGATGGCCTTGTCAGGCATGAAGCGGTCACTGACATAGCGGCTGGACAGGAGCGCGGCTGCAACGAGGGCTGAGTCTTTGATTCTGACGCCGTGGTGAACTTCGTACCTCTCCTTGAGCCCTCGGAGTATGGAGATGGTGTCCTCGACAGATGGCTCGCCAACGACTATCTGCTGGAACCTGCGCTCGAGTGCGGCGTCCTTCTCGATGTGCTTGCGGTATTCGCTCAGCGTCGTGGCGCCGATGCAGTGCAGTTCGCCTCTTGCGAGCATCGGCTTCATCATGTTGGAGGCATCCATCGCGCCTTCTGCAGCGCCTGCTCCCACTACTGTGTGCAGTTCGTCGATGAAAAGGATTGTTGTTCCTTCTGACTGCTGGACTTCCTTGAGCACGGCCTTCAGGCGTTCCTCGAATTCGCCGCGGTATTTCGCGCCGGCCACCAGCGCGCCCATGTCGAGCGCGACGACGCGCTTGTTCTTCAGCCCTTCAGGCACGTCTCCCCGCACGATACGCTGAGCGAGCCCTTCAGCGATGGCCGTCTTCCCGACTCCAGGCTCGCCGATGAGTACAGGGTTGTTCTTGGTTCGGCGGGACAGGACCTGTATGACCCTCCTAATCTCCTCGTCTCGTCCTATCACCGGGTCCAGCTTCCCCTGTCTTGCAATCTCGGTCAGGTCTCGTCCGTATTTCTCCAGCGACTGGTATTTGTCCTCAG
This sequence comes from uncultured Dehalococcoidales bacterium, assembly GCA_964594245.1. Taxonomy (GTDB): domain Bacteria; phylum Chloroflexota; class Dehalococcoidia; order GIF9; family AB-539-J10; genus SKVJ01. Next base: position 9,221 of record CAZQML010000166.1, read on the forward strand.
GGTTCTGGTCTGTCACGCGCTGACTCCCTCGTATGGACGCGAGTACCTGATATATGCGCTCTTTGGTGATACCGTGCTCACGGAGGATTGCCGCTGCGCGGCCTGACGGGCCGTCGGACATCGCAATCAGCAGGTGTTCGGTGCTCGTGTACTCGTCTTTGAAGGAGGCTGCTTCCTTCTCTGCTCTGTCGAAAACTCCCTTGAGTTCCTGCGAAAGGTACACTTGAGCGGGCCCGTGGGACTTCGGGAGGGTGTCGAGGTCGTGGTCCAGTTGAAGAGCGATGGCGCGGGGGTCTGCGCCCAGCTTCTGCACTATCTGTGGAACGACTCCGTCTTCCTGCCGCAAGAGGCTGAGGAGCAGGTGCTGCGGCTCAAGTTGAGTGTGCCTTCTCTCCTCTGCAGCGCTCTGGGCTGCGAGGAGCGCATCGCGTGCTTTCTCTGTCAGACGGTTGACGTCCATGCCTGTCTCCCGCGTGCAGCGCTGACTGCGGTCTGCGCCGTGTCATTCTAGCATCCCGTGTTGTGGTCGTGCGTCGGCTGCTTTCGGGCGCGTCAGCCGGCGGGCGGAACACTGAAACCTTCTTCGATACTCGCATGGCTCTCGCCCAGGGGTCCTTCTGTACGCAATCGTGCACCGTGTGTCGGACTTCCCATTTGGCCCAGGTTGGGCTAAAATCCCTAGCTATGACCAGCAACTACGTTCCCCGGGAGATCGAGAAAAAATGGCAGGACAAGTGGGCGGCCGACCGCCTCTACGAAGTCACTGAGGATGATGGGCGCAAGAAGTACTACGCGCTCACCATGTACCCCTATCCGTCGGGGGACCTTCACATAGGGCACTGGTATGCGATGGCTCCGTCTGACGTCCGTGCGCGTTTCAAGCGCATGCAGGGTCTGAATGTGCTGCATCCGATGGGCTTCGACGCCTTCGGTCTTCCTGCGGAGAACGCCGCGATCAAGCACGGTATCCATCCCTACAAGTGGACGATGGCGAATATCGAGAGGATGCGCTCTCAGCTACGCACCATGGGGGCCATCTACGACTGGACGCGCGAGGTCGTCAGCTGCCAACCGGAGTACTATCGCTGGACCCAGTGGTTCTTCCTCAAGTTGTATGAGGCCGGCCTGGCCTACAGGGGAGCGGCGGCCGTCAACTGGTGTCCGCAGTGCCAGACAGTCCTGGCAAACGAGCAGGTGATAGGGGAGGGAGAGTGCGAGCGCTGCGGCGCGATGGTGACCAAGAGAGAGCTCGAGCAGTGGTTCTTCCGCATAACGAAGTACGCAGAGGAATTGCTTGACTTCAGCAAGATCGACTGGCCCGAGCGGATCAGGACAATACAGACGAACTGGATTGGGAGAAGCGAGGGTGCCGAGGTTTCATTCGGGCTCGAGCACCCCGGGGTGGAGGAGAAGGAGATTCGAGTGTTCACGACGCGCCCCGACACTATCGGAGGTGTGACATTCTTCCTGCTGTCGCCGGAGCACCCGCTTGTGTCGAAGCTCACGACACCTGAGCGCCGGGAGGATGTGGAGAAATACATTGAGTGGTGCCGTCGACAGGCAGACTATGAGCGGACTGCTCTCGGCCGAGAGAAGACGGGCGTCTTTCTCGGCAGCTATGTCATCAACCGGTTCACCAATGAGCCGGTGCCAATCTGGATAACCGACTACGTTCTCTCCACGTATGGCACAGGGGCGGTCATGGGTGTGCCGGCCCATGACGAGCGGGACTTCGAGTTCGCCACGAAGTTCGGGTTGCCGATACGCACGGTTATTGCCCCTCCAGGATGGAAGGGAGAACAGCTGGAAGAGGCGTATGCGGGTGAAGGGACGCTCGTGAATTCCGGAGAACTCGATGGACTTCCGTCCACTGAGGGCTTCAGTGTCGCCTGCGCCAAGGCGGAACGCGAAGGCTGGGGCAAGGCCTCGATTGCGTATCGCATCCGCGACTGGCTGATATCACGCCAGCGCTATTGGGGGGCGCCCATCCCGATGGTGTACTGCGACCGGTGTGGCATCGTGCCTGTGCCGGAAGCCGACCTCCCTGTGCTGCTTCCCTCGGACGCCGAGTTCAAGCCGACAGGCGAATCGCCTCTGAAGTACTGCGATTCATTCGTTAATACCGTCTGCCCGTCGTGCGGAGGCCCGGCGAAGCGGGAGACTGACACGATGGACACGTTCATGTGCTCCAACTGGTACTTTCTTCGCTTCACGAGTCCGGGAGTTGACTATGCACCCTTCGATACGGACAAACTGAATTACTGGATGCCCGCGGACCTCTACACGGGTGGTGCGGAGCACGCCGTGCTGCACCTGTTGTACTCACGTTTCTTCGTGAAGGCGCTTCGTGATGTGGGACTGTTGCAGTTCGACGAGCCCTTCACACAGTTGTTCAACCAGGGAACCATCATCTATGGTGGCGGCAAGATGAGCAAGTCGAAGGGGAACGTGGTTGCCCCTGACAGCTATGTCTCGGAATTGGGCGCGGACACGGTGCGCGCGTATCTCATGTTCGTGGGTCCCTGGAACCTCGGTGGCGAGTGGAGCGACAGCGGCATTGTCGGCTTCAGCCGCTGGTTCAATCGCGTGTGGAAACTCTGTGAGTCGCAGTACTCTCCCGCTCACGTCGATGAGACGGTCGAGAGAGACGTGCTGCATGCGATACACAAGACCATCAAAGCGGTGACGGGAGACATCGAGGAGTTCAGGTTCAATACGATGCTCGCCAGGTTGATGGAGTTCACGAACGTACTTGGCTCTGTCCTTGAAGCGGGAAGCGTCTCGGCTGACAGGTGGAATGAGGCGATACGGGTTCTCCTGCTCCTGGTAGCCCCGACCGGACCCCATATCGCGGAGGAACTGTGGGCGCGCCGAGGATATGATTACAGCATTCACAACCAACTGTGGCCGACGTTCGATGAGGCTCTTGCGCGTGAAGAGGAAATCACAGTTGCGATTCAGATAAACGGCAAGCTGAGAGACAAACTGGTTGTTCCTGCGAATATGCCTGAGGAGGAAGTCCGAACGCTGGCGCTGGCGAGTGACCGGGTGAAGAGCTACACCGATGGGAAGACCATACGCAAGGTCATCTATGTCCCGGGGCGCATAGTCAGCATTGTCGTATCGTGAAGATGAGATGAAACTGACATTTGTTGGCGGTGGCACGATGGCCGAGGCTCTCATCAGGCGTCTGGTCGCGGACGAAGTCGTTTTGCCCGGGCAAGTGAGAGTGGTCGATCCCGCGGATGGGCGGCGGGAGTTGCTTGAACGGCAATATGGGGTGCTTGCGTATTCTGAGCCGTCTGACTGCGTGGCTGGAGCCGACGTTGTCGTGCTCGCCGTGAAGCCACAGGACCTCGAGAAGGCTGCCAGTCAGATGGGGAAGCTCGAAGAGGGGCAACTATTGCTGTCAATTCTTGCCGGCGTGAAGCTGGAAAGGCTCAGCAGTCGCTTCGAACACGGCGGCATTGTCCGTGCCATGCCGAACATGCCAGCCCAGGTTGGAAAGGGCATGACGGTGTGGACCGCCACCTCCGGAGTCGTGCCGGCGCAGATTGAGAGAGCCCGAACGATTCTATCGGCTCTCGGCGAGGAACTGTATGTCCCCGATGAGAAGTATGTGGACATGGCCACCGCGCTCAGCGGCAGTGGACCCGCCTATGTCTTTCTCTTCGTCGAGGCTCTGATTGACGGAGCGGTGAGGATAGGGATGCCGTGGGCAATGGCGGAGGAACTGGCCGTGCAAACGGTTATTGGCTCGACGGAGTATCTGCGTGAATCGGGGAAACATCCTGCCGAGCTGAAGAACCTGGTCACGTCTCCCGGGGGTACAACAGCAGCTGCCCTTCACGAACTCGAGAAGGGCAGCCTGAGAACCGTGATTGCCGAAGCGGTTGCGGCCGCCTACGCCAGAACGAAGGGTCTCTAGTAGGTTCCCTCTACCGGCGTCTCGCCCGGATGCAGTTTCTTGAACTTCTCCAGGAGCTGTTCCTTGGACTCGCTGTTGTCGGGGTCCTGCACGGGCGCTCCCACAGGGCAGACCTCAGCACAGCGGGGAGCTTCGAACCAGCCTACGCACTCGGTGCACTTGTCGGCATCAACTACGTACGCGGCATCTCCCTCGCTGATGGCATCGTTCTTGCACTCGGATTCGCACGCGCCACAGCTAATGCAGTCTTCGGTGATTATGTACGCCATGGTCTTGCACTACCTCCTCAGGTACGCGTAGTGGAACCATTGTACTGGGCGCCCATTCGTTTTTCAACCTCTCGTATGGAGTCGGCATACTTGCGAGTGAGGGCCTCGGCCACGTACTCGGAGACCATTCCGTCGAGGCGGCCGCCGAGCCTCGCGACTTCCTTGATGACACTGGAACTGATGAACTGATACTGGGGGCTTGTCATCAGGCATATGAGCTCGATATCCGGCGCGAGAGAGCCGTTCATCAGAGCCATCTCGAATTCCCGCTCGAAGTCGGAGTTGGCTCGCAGCCCTCGAATCATGACATCCGCTTTCACCTGGTGGATGAAGTCAACCACCAGGCCCGAGAAGGACTGGACCGTCACGTTGGGTATTCCCTCGGCGGCCTTGGCGGCCAGGTCAACGCGCTCCTGTACGTCGAACAGAAGGTTCTTCTCCGGCCTGTCGTAGACTGCAACGTAAAGATGGTCAAACAGTGCCGAAGCCCTCTTGACGATGTCAGTGTGGCCGTTCGTGATAGGGTCGAACGAGCCGGGGTATACCGCGATTGTCATCTCATTGCTCCTCTCTGCGGTAGATGGAGATATGTGAGTCGCCATAGCGACGCTTCTTCCAGACCGCCAGTGGCCCATGGGTGTCGCTCAGTGAATGACGGTCGCCGTGACTGACGACCACGAGGGCGTCCGGCTCCAGCAGTCGGCTTGTGGAGAGGACCGACAACAGATGGTCGGTGGACGCTTCGTCGTAGGGAGGGTCGAGGAATATCACGTCGTACTGCCGCTCAAGTAGTTCCGTCGCCCTGCTCGCCGCGACACAGTATACGCCCGCAAGGTCGGCAAAGCCCGTCGTTGCCAGGTTCTGCTTGATGACGCTGCAACAATTGCGGTTCTGGTCCACGAAGTCACACCAGGCGGCACCTCTGCTGAGGGCCTCGATTCCGAGCGCCCCCGTGCCTGCGAACAAATCAAGCACAGTATCACATCTGCAGCCGCAGCTCTCCAGCATGGAGAAGATGGCCTGCCTCGTCAGGCTCGTGGTGGGTCTCACCCGCCGGCCTGAGGGGGCTCTCAGCTCGATACCCCTCGCACGTCCCCCCGCAACTCTCATTCTACGTCTCGGCTGTGGCGCATTGTACTACGCGCCACGTACGTTCATCAACAGCTCCAGACGTTTGACTGCCCCAGGTTCATCTACTATACTTCCAACCAGGATTCGGAGGGTAGTTATACGAATGAGTAGCGGCTTTGAACGGTTCTCCGAAGGCGCCCGCAGAGTCCTGACAAAGGCTCAGGAAGAGGCAAAACGCCTCGGTCATAGCTATATCGACACTGAGCACATCCTTCTTGGGATTGTTGATGAAGAGGCCGGCGTTGCCTCGAAGGTCCTCTCGAATCTTGGAGTCCCTCTCACAAAGGTGCGCGCCGCCGTTGAGTTCGTCGTGGGCAAAGGCGAGCGTCGGACTACGGGCGAGATAAGCCTCTCACCGCGTGCGAAGAGAGTGATTGAGATAGCGGTTGACGAGGCAAGGCGACTCAATTCCACCTACATAGGCAGCGAGCACTTGCTGCTCGGCCTGCTTGGTGGTAAGGAAGGCGTGGCCTGTAACGTGCTGGAGAACTTCGGCATTACGCTCGACCGTGCTCGCGAAGAGGCCGCCCAGGTGATGCGGCACGATGCCATGCATGCCCGGACCAATCGGACGGCGAGCAAGACTCCCACACTCGACCAGCTTGGCACTGACCTTACCGCGCTTGCGCGTTCGGGCAAGCTCGATCCAATCATCGGGCGCACGAAGGAGATCGAGCGGGTCATTCAGATTCTGAGCCGACGCACGAAGAACAACCCGGCGCTGATTGGCGAACCGGGAGTCGGGAAGACTGCAATAGTCGAGGGTCTTGCACAGCGAGTGGTGGAGGGCGATGTTCCGGAGGTTCTGCAGGGGAAGAGGATTGTGGCCCTCGACATCGGAGCGCTCGTCGCGGGAACCAAGTACCGCGGCGAATTTGAAGAGCGCATGAAGAAGGTCATTGAGGAGGAGAAGGCATCGGGCAACTGTGTTCTCTTCATTGACGAGATGCATACTATCGTGGGGGCGGGCGCAGCCGAGGGTGCAGTCGATGCGTCCAACATGCTCAAGCCTGCCCTGTCTCGTGGACAGCTGCAGTGTATTGGCGCAACAACCCTGAACGACTACCGCAAGTATGTTGAAAAGGACCCTGCTCTTGAACGCAGGTTCCAGACGGTTCTGGTTGCCGAGCCGAGTGTCGAGGAGACGCTCGCCATACTGCATGGGGTAAGGTCTCGGTACGAGGACTTCCATCAGCTGACTATCTCCGATGAGGCACTCAGCAGCGCCACATCTCTTGCCTCGCGCTACATCCCTGACCGCTTTCTACCGGACAAGGCCATTGACGTCGTTGACGAGGCGAGTTCTCGCGTCCGCATACGGCGCGGCAGCGCTCCTATCGGGCTCACCGAGGCTCGTAAGGCGCTGGAGAGCCTCAGGCGCGACAAAGAGACGGCCATTGCCTCACAGCAGTACGAATACTCGAGCGAGTTGCGCGAGCGCGAACTCCAGCTCGTGGAGAAAGTGACCACCATCGAACAGGAGTGGCAGGTTCAGCGTGCAACAGAGAAACCCGAGGTCGGCGAGGATGATGTGGCCGAGGTCGTCAGCATGTGGACGGGCATTCCTGTCCTGCGCTTGAGTTCCGACGAGAGCTCACGGCTGCTGCAGATGGAAGATGCCCTTCACAAGCGAATAGTCGGCCAGGGTGAGGCAGTCACATCGATAGCCAGGGCTGTCCGCCGTGCCCGGGCGGGCCTCAAGGACCCGCGGCGCCCGATTGGCGTGTTCATCTTCCTGGGGCCGACCGGTGTCGGCAAGACCGAGCTCGCGAGGGCACTCTCCGAGTTCATGTTTGGCGCTGAGGACACTCTCATTCGCCTGGACATGTCCGAATTCATGGAGCGCCATACCGTTGCACGGCTCGTCGGCGCGCCACCGGGCTACGTCGGCTATGATGAAGGCGGTCAACTGACCGAGGCGGTTCGTCGCAAGTCGTACTGCTGCATCCTGCTTGACGAGATTGAGAAGGCCCACTACGACGTGTTCAACATACTGCTGCAGATCTTCGACGATGGCCATCTCACCGACGCCAAGGGTCGGAAGGTGGACTTCCGGAACAGCATCATCATTATGACCAGCAACGTCGGTGCGGAGCTTATCCGCAAGGACATGAACATCGGTTTCCCGACGCACTCCGACGGCGCTCAGAAGCAGCAGCAGGACTATGAGAAGATGAAGGAGCGGGTCCTCACGGAGTTGAAGAACCGGTTCCGCCCGGAGTTCCTCAACCGTATTGACGCTTCCGTTGTGTTTCATTCTCTGGACAGGGAAGAGCTTCGCCAGATAGTCGACCTCATGCTTGCCCAGGTGGCTTCGTCGCTGAAGGAGAAGAACATCACTATCCAGATCTCGGATGCGGCGAAGGACTTGCTGGGTACCAAGGGCTATGATCCGGTATTCGGGGCCCGGCCGCTGCGCCGGCTCATTCAGACCATGCTTGAGGACCAGCTCTCTGACGCAATTTTGCGTGGTGAGTTCCTGTCCGGGGACACCGTGGAAATCGACTGCGAGGATGACCGGCTTGTCATGCGACCCCTGGTCCGGGAAGCCGTCTAACAGACTCGCCAGACACCGCGTGTGACGCCTGAGAATCGCGACAAGGGCAAGCTGAAACAGATATTTGTCTGTCAGCAATGTGGTCGCGAGAGCCTGAAGTGGCTCGGGCGTTGTCCTGTCTGCGAAAGCTGGAACAGCTTCGAGCCTGTCTCCGTTGAGCGCCACCCATCCTCCGGACTGCACCCTCATTCAAACAACGCAAGTCCCGAGGAGCTTGCCACCGTAGTCCTGGATGACACCCCGCGTATGAGCCTGGGTATCTCCGAGTTCGACAGGGTCCTTGGTGGTGGGCTTGTGCCGGGCTCGCTCGTGCTACTTGGAGGGGAGCCGGGCATCGGCAAGTCGACGCTTCTTCTTCAGGTCTGCTCCCGGATGGCGCATGACGGCAGCCCTGTCGTCTACGTATCGGGCGAGGAATCGCCGCGACAAGTGAGGCTTCGCTCCCTCCGGCTCGGCGTGTCGGGCGAGAATATCATCCTTCTATCGGAGACAAACCTCGACGCTGTCCTCAGCCACCTGTCCGCCATTTCGCCGGCGATGGTCATCGTTGACTCGATCCAGACCATGTATCTGGATGCCGTGCCGGGTGCACAGGGCAGCCTGAGCCAGGTTCGCGAGAGCACGCTCGCCCTCATGAGGTTCGCAAAACAGCGTTCTACCCCTGTTCTCATGGCAGGGCACGTCACGAAAGACGGGTCCATCGCCGGCCCGGGAACGCTCGAGCACATTGTTGATGTTGTCCTCTATATGGAGGGCGAGAGGCATAGTGCGTACCGGCTGGTTCGAAGTGCCAAGAACCGGTTTGGCTCCACGGACGAACTCGGGGTCTTCGAGATGCTTTCCAGCGGCCTGGCCGAGGTCGACAATCCGTCCAGCATCTTCGTTGGCAGGAACGGAGGCGAAGCCAGTGGCTCCGCAGTCGTGCCGGTGCTGGAAGGCAGTCGACCGCTTCTGGCGGAGATACAGGCTCTCAGCACTACGGCAGGGTTCGGGCCGCCGAGGCGCGTCGCAAACGGGTTCGACCTCAGCCGTCTTCTTCTTATTGCGGCTGTCCTGACGAAGCGAATGAGGCTGAAGCTCTCCAACCAGGATGTCATTGTGAACGTAACAGGTGGACTGAGAATCTCGGAGCCGGCTGCGGACCTCGGCGTGGCGCTGGCAATAGTCTCGAGCATCCGGGACCTGGCTCTCAAGCGGCGACTCGTCGTCTTCGGAGAGCTTGGCCTTGGGGGTGAGTTGAGAGCCGTGTCCCAGCCCGCGAGGCGGCTGGCGGAAGCAGCACGGCTCGGCTTCGAGAGCTGTATCCTTCCGTCTGATGCGAAGGTGCCGTCTTCAGAAGTCTCCGGGATGAAGCTGCTGTATGCGACGTCACTCAGTCAGGCGCTTGCTTTCGCGTTCGAACACGATGGTGGTGCAGCAGGGGCGTAGATTGGCAACGGAACGGGTCGGTGCAGTCATCCCTGCCGCGGGGCGCGGCACGCGGATGCGTGGTGAGGACAAGCTCTTCCTCAACCTCGGCGGAAAACCACTGCTGGCGTGGTGCATGGATACGCTGGAGCGCTGCCACCTGGTCACGGATGTGGTTGTTGCCCTCAATTCCGATAGCATCGCTCAGGGTGAGGAGTTGGGCCGCGAGCGAGGGTGGGCCAAGGCCAGGTTCTGTCTCGGGGGAGACCGCCGCCAGGACTCGGTCGGGAACGCACTTCAGGCCATTGGCACGGTCGACTGGGTGATTGTGCACGATGGTGACCGCCCCTTCCTGACGCAGGAGCTTCTGGAAGAGGGACTCCGCTCCGCGAGAGAGACGGGGGCTGCTGTCGCCTCGGTACCGGTCAAGGACACTGTGAAGGTGGCCGATGAGTCGAACAACGTCCTGCGGACGCTGGAACGCGACGTGCTCCGCGCCGTTCAGACACCTCAGGTCTTTCGCGCGGAGATCATTGGCAACGCATACGCGGGCGTGAGCGGCATGGTCACTGACGATGCCATGCTTGTGGAGAGGCTTGGTTTCACGGTCCGCCTGTATCCCGGTTCCTATCAGAACCTGAAGGTGACCACGCCGGAGGACCTGCTCATGGCCAGGGCAATCGCAGAGAAATGGGGGACTGCCACGTGAGAGTCGGTTCAGGCTACGACAGCCATCGTCTTGTGGAGGGCAGGAGACTGATTCTCGGTGGTGTCGAGATACCCTT